>CATPBD010000104.1 GCA_955652265.1 uncultured Gemmatimonadaceae bacterium
ATGCGCCCATCCTGCGGAACGCGGCGCTCGGCGATGTTCAAGCTAGCCATGATCTTAAAGCGGGAGATTAGAGCCGGCCGCATCTTGATGGGCGGCTTCATGATCTCCTGCAGTGCCCCGTCGATGCGGTAGCGTACGCGGAGCTCCTTCTCAAAGCACTCGAAGTGAATATCCGAAGCGCCCTTCTTGAGCGCGTCGGTCATGATGGCGTTGATGAGCTTTACGACTGGCGCTTCGTCGACAAGCGAGAGGCCATTGTCCGCCGTGTTTTCGTTCTCGCTTTCAAGGATCTCGATGTCGTCATCGTCGACAATGTCGGCGAGGAGGTTCTCCATTTGCGCTTCGCCCGAGGCGTAGAACTTCTCGATCGCGTTGCGCAGAGTGAACTCGCCAGCGATGACCGGGAAGATGTCGAGACGGGTGATGAACTTGATGTCGTCCAGCACCGACATGGTAGCGGGGTCCGACATCGCGACGGTAAGGGTGCGGCCGTCGCGCTTGAGTGGAAGCACGCTGTGCTTGAGCGCAAGCTCACCGGGAATGAGCTTGGCGATGCGCGGATCGACCTGGAATTTCGTCAGGTCGACGGCGGGCATCTTGTGCTGCCGCGCGAGCATCCTGGTGAGGTCGGTTTCCTTTACGTAACCGAGCTTGACCAGGTTGTAGCCGACGCGCGTGCCGTTGTGTCTCTGCTCTGCAAGAGCCTTATTGAGCTGGTCTTGAGTGACCAGCCCTTCTCTCAGGAGCAGTTCGCCGATTCTCGGCGATTTGGTGGCAGGAGCTGTCAACGAAGCGTGTCCCTCGGATGAGGCTTCCTGCCTGCTTTTGGCAGTTCGGATCGCCTGGATATGACTCTGTTTGTAGGACGCGGAACGAGCGAGAAGGTTACCGCTGAGTCGCGTTTCGCTACCATAGAGGGACCGACCCCTTTTACCCGCCTCAGACCTTCTATAGAGCCGAAGGGACCGAAGGAATCACGATCGGCCACGATGCGCTTCACCAGCGTCGGTCCGATGTGCCTCAACGCTTCGATTTCCTTTTGCGTAGCGACGTCCAGATCAACCGGTCCGGCGGGCTTGGGTGGGCTTTTTTGCTTCTTTTCACGTTTCGGCTTGCGCAGGCCGGCCCGCCGCGCGGAATCTGCGATGGTCCCCCCGCCCAATCCCTCGACCACGCGCGAGAGGGAGAAGGAGCCAGAGCGTGCTGGCGTAGGCAAAGATCACATAAGCAACTGCCGAGACAAGAAGTCCGACCAGGGGAGCGGGGCGTCGTCCGTACCGGTCGGAGCGCTGGCGAGCTGAGCGATGGAAAACGCCGCGATCAGAACTCCGACCACCGAAGCGGACGCACCGAGCTTGGTTGCGTAGAACGGGAGGAGGGGAATAACCATCGCCAGTCCGAGCATGTCCACGAACGCCGTGATCATGAGGACCGTGAGTTTCCCCTTCATCTTCTAACGCCGCGTCACTAGCGCTGTGGCAACGTCTCCAACGGTGGCGAGGGACTTGGCGGAAATCTTGTCCATCGTGTCGTAGGGGGTGTGGTGAGGCGGATAGGTGAGATCGATGACGTCGATCACCCGGAGGCCAGCGTGCAGCAACGGCACGTGATCATCGATAACCTCTCCACCGCTCTCCTGAACGAAGACGTTGCCGTAACCGAGATCGGCGGCCGTCTGCCACACCCGCGACACCACCTCCGGAGCCTGCTGAAACGAGATCATCTCGTATGGAATTCTGAGGTCCTTGTCTCCGATCATGTCCCAGAGAACACCGTACAATGGCTTGTAACCCGGTGACGGCAGATGCGTCGCGAAGTACTTGGAGCCGATGAGAACGTCGACTTCGGGCGGGCCGAACTGTCCGTAATCCTCGCCGTCGCTGAAGAGGAGATCGACGCCAACATTCGGCCTGGTCTTCTTGAGAACGTCGCCGAGGGCCACGAACATGCCGACACCGGAGGCGCCATCATTCGCGCCGGGCACTGGCATCTTCCTCTCAGCTTCCGTCGCAGCAGATTCGGAGATCGGACGTGAATCCCAGTGGGTGACGTAGAGACCCCGTTCCTTCAGGCCGGGCCGAAAGCGCGCGAGAATGTTGCGAAGCGGGAGTTTCTTGCCGTCCGCCGTGGTATATGTGAAGCTCTGAACGATCACCGTGTCCGCTCTCGAGCGCATCTGTTTGATGATCCAGTCGCCGGCCATCCTGGCCGCTGGAGTTCCGGGAACCCGCGGACCGAAATCGACCTGCGCCTTGGCGTAGTTGTACGCTGCGGCGCCGTTGAAGCCGGTAGATGTCGTGGTGCTCCTCGCTTCCTTCGGGGCGGCGCTTCCCTTTTGCGCGTCGCCGCCGCAGGCAGCAACGAGAGATGCGAGCACGACAACCGGCAATAATCTCACTTGAACTCCCCAGCATAGAACTGCAGATGCATAACCGCGCTCAGCACTGTCTGCGTGAAGCGGCGGTTAAGGTTGCGGTCGAAGCTTTCGACGCGCGAGACCACAAAGCTCGACGACAGGTTTTCAGCGACATCCGTGTCTGCGCTCATACTGAAGGCGCGGCGTCCATTGTCTGTTAGCCGGCTTTCTCCAGTCAACGCGAGGGGATTGATAACGAAGTTCTGACCCTGACTCTTCTGGTAGCTGATGCGTGTGCGAAGATCGCTGCGCGGGTTCCAGTCAGCGGGCAATCCCCATGGCTTCGCGACATCGATGCTGAAGTCCGAGTTGTCGCCGTTGCTACTCAGCCCCGGTTTGGCATCGAGACGCTTGGACAGCGAGAATCCTGCCGTGCTCGAGAGCGGACGAGCGCCCGCAAAGACGATCGATCCGCTCATTGGATAGGTCCGGACGCGAAGCTCGCCCCGATCGTCCAACACTTCTCCTAACAGCGGCTCCGTCCCGTTGAACTGTCTCGTCTCCAGCATGCGGGCGTTGAGGCCGACTGTCGAGATAATAGAGCTGAGTCCCGCCGGCCTGCCTGTCCAACGGAGCGAGACATCCGGGAAGACTGTCTGTGTGCCGTCGACAACCTCCTGGGTTGCGTCGAATCGGCGCGTCCAGTTGCGGGTGTTTATACGTTGATATCTGCTGGCGATGCTCGCCCCCAAAGGCAGGTTCACGGATTGATTCAGAGAAAGTTGAGTGACTAGGCCGACGCTCGTGGCGAGCTCGCCGCCGAGCTTCCGGAATGAGTTTATACCCCCAACCGCGAACTGGTATCCAAGCGTAGCTGGAACCGCGCTTCCATCGTACACCGAAAGCACGCTGCGGTTGAAGTTGATGTCGAGCGGCTGCAATCCCCCGAGAAATCCGCGCAGGAAGCTGTTGCTGTCGGTGTAGAGCTTGACCGCTCGCGGGAGGTCGAGCGTAAGCCCGGCAGTAGTCGTCTGCGTGTTGCCAAGCCGGCGCGGGATGCGGAGGTTGCCTGTGCTGTCGCCCTCGCGCGCGAAGCTCAAGGTATTCGGGTCGCGCAACATGTTATACGATGTTCCGAAATCCAGTCTTGGCCTGAACCACGCGGTTATCGGCGGCGATATGTTGATCCCCGCCTGCATTGCGCGCTCGCGCTCGAGCCCGGTGTCGTAGCCAAGGACATGGTCGCGATCGCTGGCGGCGACAAGGCCGAGTGGCGAGTCCGTCCCGTATCCACGTAAATCGCGAACTGAGGTGAGATCCCACCTGACTGATGCGGCCTTGAAAGGGTGGAAGACGAGATTGGTTCCATTGCGCCAGGTGCGGTTTCGTCCTTTTACGGCGCGCGCTGTGTCGTCAAACGCGGTCGCGGGCTTGAGGAAAGACACTCGGTCGTCATATCCGTTGGTGTAGACGCTGGTGAGATGGAGCTCCGTCGGAGACCACCGCGAGATCTCCGGCGCAATGGCACGCAACAGATTGAAGTCGAGACCGACAACGAAATTTTTCGCCCTGCCGTCCTCGTACTCGCTTCGCGACGCGCCAGTCGTGTACGACGAGTTGAGCGCCAGGTTGTTGAGGATTGGCGACCAGGCCGAGCCTGTGGATTGTTTCGTGCGCCGAAGGCTGAAGGTCATTGAGGTCGCGGCAGAGCGTGGCGTGCGCAAACCCTGCACAGCGTCAGCCTGAATGTCCGACTGCGAAACGTAGAACGGCTGCTCGGACGCCGAGGTGTAGTTGACGGTGAAAGGCATCGAAAGACCGAGCGATGCCGGAAGCAGCTTTTCCAGATGAAACGCCGAGCTTATGTCCCAGCTGTTATCCGTGATGAAGGTCGGCTGCTCGGCCAGTTGTCTGAAGTTGGGATCGCGCCTGCTGGCGTTGATCCGAATGTCGGCGAAGTCGCTGGCGATTACGGTCAGTCCCGTCTGACCGGCAAATCCCGTTTGATTGACGACACCCGCCAATCTGATGTCGTCGACCCAGACCTCCAGGGTGTCCGTCGGTATTATCGGGTTTGCTCCTGGAGGCGTTGGAACACGAATCATTCCTACCGCCAGCTCCTGGACCGCTGCGAGGTTGGGAGGACTCACACCGGGATCTAGGGTATAAACCATGTAGCCGTCGTCACAGGC
>CATPBD010000105.1 GCA_955652265.1 uncultured Gemmatimonadaceae bacterium
CAAACGCGGAGGAGAACATCCGCGTCAACGGCGTAAGCGAGCGGGTCGAGGTGATCGAAGGCGACGCCGGTATGCTGCTTTCACTCCTTGCGCCGGTGCGAGTGGTGCTCGCGAATATCATCTCGTCAGTTCTCATTCCTCTCCTTCCTACGATCCGCTCATCTCTCCGCGCGGGCGGACAGGCGATTCTGGCTGGCATTCTGTGTGAAGAGCGCGAGACTATGCTTGCTGCGCTCAGTGCGGGCGGTTGGACGGTCGAACGCGAAGACACGGAGGACGCGTGGTGGAGTGTACAGATCGCGCCCCGGTAGCGACGTTCTTCGCGAGCGAGACGCTGACTGTCGGCGGGACGGTCACCTTGTCGGAAGAGGCCGCGCACCACATCCGCGTTGCCAGAGTTGGAGTCGGAGACTGCGTCGGACTGCGCGACGGTGCGGGAAGAGCCGCCCTCGGCATACTCGTCAAAGTCTCGAAGAGCTCGGCACTCGTCGACCTCGTGGAGACGAGCGACCTTGCTCGTCCGGCCCCCATTCATCTTCTAGCTCCGATCGCCGATCGCGAGCGGATGTTGTGGCTCGCGGAGAAGGTGACCGAGCTGGGCGCTACGAGCTGGCGACCAGTGGTGTGGCGAAGATCGAAAAGTGTGTCGCCACGCGGCGAGGGCCCGATGTTTCAAGGCAAGGTGCGTGCGCGAATGACCTCGGCGCTCATTCAGAGCGGTGGAGGATGGCTGCCGGATATTTTCCCGGAGGCCACCGTTGAGCACGCAGTCGCGGCAGCCCCCCTTGGAACGCGACTGCTCCTCGCACGGGACGGAGAGGCGATTTTCAGAGTGCCGATGAAGACACCAGTCACGATTGCGCTGGGTCCGGAGGGCGGGATGGAGCCCGCAGAGCGAGACGCGTTTATTGGCGCGGCGTTTCTGCCTGTGAAGCTTGGCGAGAGCACGCTACGTTTTGAGACCGCGGGCGTCGCCGCTGTCGCGATCGCCGCAGCGTCGCTCGCACTTTCGAGGCAATCCAATGGCTGAGTCGTGCATTTTCTGTCGAATAGCGCGTGGGGAGATTCCGGCGCAGATGGTCGCGAACAATAAAGAGATGGCGGCGTTCAGGGATCTCAACCCGCAGGCACCGGTTCACATCCTCATCATCCCGAAGAAACACATCGGATCTCTGGATGATGCGGCGGATTCTGATCTGCTTGGCCGGATGATGGCGTTAGCTGCGGCGATCGCGAGGCAGGAGAAAATCGCGAAGACCGGATACAGGACGGTGATCAACACTGGGAAAGACGGCGGGCAGTCTGTCGATCACTTGCACATTCATCTGCTTGGTGGGCGGGCGATGACCTGGCCGCCCGGATGAACTTTCGCCTCGAGTGATCAATGGTTAGGATGAAGAGTGCCCGCTCACGGAGGATTGCGTGAGAAGAATCATTAGGCTCGCCGCACTCGTCATCGCCATCATCCTGCCGGCGGCGACGTGCAGCGACAGCTCGGTTGCGCCGGGCGCCGGCGCTACGCACACTCTCCTTACCGATGACCCGTTTCCGTATTACCGGGTTGGGCGCGTCGATCTCTTCGTCGTCAGCGTTTCCGCATCGATAGCGCCCGACACGGCAGGCTCGGCCAACGGGTTCAAGACACTCGCGACGCCCAATCGCAGCATCAACGTGTTGGCGCTCCAGAATGGGCTCACAGACGAACTCGGCACGGCAGACCTACGGTCCGGCGCGATCACCGCCGTTCGGATGGTCATCGATACGGATCGCTCCAGCATCACGCTGAAAAACGGAGCGGTGTTGAGGAGCAATACGCAGCCAGGAATTGCGTGGCAGTCGAGCGCTGGCCAGCCTGTGCTCAACGCGATCAATTTCGAGCAAATGCAGGTACCCGATACGGGAGCGACGGTGGTAATCGTCGTGGACGTGGGCCAGATGTTCATGCCCTGGCAGTACCTCGACTCGACTAGCACCGACAGTGGGTTCGTTTTTCTGCCGCAGCTGCGCGCCGCCGATGCGACGCGAACAGGTTCGATCAGCGGAACGGTGCGCGCGCACACTTCGACCGGCATGTCGGTAGAGGACGCGTCACTCCAGCTCTACCTGGGAGATCCGGCGACTCCGGAGAACACCTGGTCGGTGCTGGGAACAGCCAAGACCGATGCGAGCGGCAATTTCAAATTCTCGTATGTGACGCGAAGCGCGGTGTGGGCGGCCATGCCCGCGCATGCCAGGGATGTGTATATCGTATCTGTCGATCCGCCTGCTCGCTCTGGACTTGGCCGGAAGTTGGTGCCGAATTTGACGGTCACTGCGCGTGTCGAGACCGCGATCGGAACGGTCGTACTGCCCTAGCGTTTTGCGCTTCGACTGGCATCTCTGTTTGTGGTCGGCGAGGACACCCTCACCTCCCGAGACAAGACTCACGACTCCAGCGGCGCGTAGCGCCGCATTGTCTCGCGGAGGATGATCAATCTAGGCGGCCATGCTCACCTTAAAGGGGCGGGGATGCCGAGCGTTGCTCGGCGCGCTACGCGCAGTGGGCGCAACTGTGGGACAAGCAAATCCCGCCGAGCTGTGCCGAGCGTGAGGCGCCAGGAGGAACCCTGCGGGACCGAGCACTCCGACGCACCGGCAGACATGCAACCTCGCGGCTAAACGAGACGAAGCGCCAGGCAACCAAAGAGCGGAGGAAATTTCCTTGACCCATCCTCATGCGCCGTCTAAGTTTAGAAGTCTGTACACAAGCCGGCGCCAACAACGCCACGAAGGGGGGAAGTAGAATTTGTCGGAAGTAATAATCCATGACGACGAGAACTTTGAGCGCGCGCTCAAGCGCTTCAAAAAGAAGTGCGAAAAAGCGGGCATCCTCTCCGATCTCCGCAAGCACCGCCATTACGAAAAGCCGAGCGAGCGCAGAAAGCGCAAGCTGAACACGGCCATGCGTAAAAACCGCCGCACCCGCCACGTCTAGGGAATGTCCGACCTCCTCGCCCGCCTTCAGGGCGATCTCAATTCGGCCAGAAAATCCCAGGACAAGGCCGGTACGCTCCTGCTGAGCACCGTCCTCTCCGAGGTCAAGAACAAGAAGATCGAGCTGAGACGGGACCCGACGGACGCAGATGTGATCGACGTCATGCGCAAGTCGATCAAACGCAGACGCGAATCGGTGGAGATGTACACGAAGGGAAATCGGAAAGACCTCGCCGACAAGGAAACGTCGGAAGCAGCGGCGCTCGAGAAATACCTCCCCGCGCAAGTCAGCGATCAAGAGCTACGCGCCGCAGTCAAGGCGGCAATCGCAGGCGGCGCAACACAGATCGGTGCAGTCATGGGCAAGGTGCTTCCCCAATTCAAAGGTCGGGCAGAAGGCGGAACGATCAACGCCATCGCCCGAGAGGAGCTGAGCAAACAGGGGTGAAAGAGCTGTCCACGAGAACCACAAGACCCGAGCGCGCGAAGATCTTCGCAAGCTCGGGTTTTGCCATTTTGGTGTATCAGGGAGCATGAATTCGCACGCGCTGAACGTCATCGAGCTTCCGCGCACTCTCGCGCTCGTCGCCGAGAAAGCGACGTCGCCCCTCGGCGCGGAGCGCGTGAGAGAGTTGCACCCGCTGACTGATCGGGATGCGATCGAGCGCGAGCACGCGCGCGTCGCGGCCGTCCGCGCTCTCATCTCGGCGGAAGATCCGTGGAGTCTGCCTGGAGTTCCAGACGCGCGAGCGGCGCTCACTCGCCTCCGCGTCGAGGGCGCATCACTGTCGGCGCCCGATCTGCTAGTGCTCGGCGGACTTCTCGGCAGCTCTCGTCTGACGCGGGAGTCACTCCGTGGTGAGCGCGCCTCGCCCATTGTCATGGCCGTTCTCGGAGAACAGATACACTCGCTCGTCGCGAACAAGACACTCGAGGACACGATCTCACGCGCGATCGACGAAGAGGGCAACGTCAGGGACAACGCGTCTTCCGATCTGCGCCGGATTCGGCGCAGATCGGAAG
>CATPBD010000106.1 GCA_955652265.1 uncultured Gemmatimonadaceae bacterium
GGGTCGAAGATATCGCCTCCGATTCCGGATGTGTGCCGCATCAATTGGCGGATCGTGATCTTGTTCGCGACCGCCCTGTTCGGATAATCCGGCCAGTATGCAGCGACCGTCGAATCCAGATCTAGCTTCCCCGCAGTGCGGAGCTGGAGAATCGCAATCTGGGTAAAGACCTTGTTGATCGAGCCGAGGTTGAAGGCCGTCTCCAGATTGTTGGCAACGCTGTGCTCACGATTGGCCAGGCCGTACGAGCGCCGGAAAACCGGCGCGCCATTCTTCGCCAACACCACAACGCCCGAGAACTCGCCAGCTTTAGCGAGGCTATCGACTGAAGTCGACAACCGCCGTACGATCTCGGCTTGAGAAATTGGCGACGGGCGAGTGGGCATGGCACCGGGCGGCGGTTGCTGTGCCGCAATAGAGCCGCCGAAGAGTGACATCGGAACGAGCAGACGAAGTGTGATTGTCATAACTCGTTAGGCAGGTGTACGACCAAATGGTTGCCCCCTTCCGCTGTCGTGCGGCTAGGCGGTCCGGGATAGATTCTAGCCCATGTTCCTGACCACTTTCGTTGCGGTGGCTCTGCTCCAGGACTCGACGCCTGCGTACGACGGCCGGGCGAACCGAATTCACGTGGACGTCCCGCGCATCGATACAACCGTCACCATCGATGGCAACCTCGACGAGCCCGTGTGGCGCCGAGCGGCTCGGCTCACTGGCTTCTCGCAGTACCAGCCGGTTGATGGCCGTCCAGCCGACGAGCCCACCGAGGTACTGGTCTGGTACTCGCCCGACGCCATCTATTTCGGGATTAGAGCGCGAGAGATCCACGGCAACGTCGTGCGCGCGACACACGCCAACCGCGACAATATCGACAGCGAGGACCAGATCCAGATCCTTCTCGACACCGACAACTCCCGCCAAATAGCGTTTCTCTTTGGAGTGAATCCGTACGGGGTTCAGCAGGATGGAACGCGGAGCGCGCAATTCGCGGGAGGCGCCGGAGGTCCTCAAGCAACCGGCGGAGGATTTCGACCCATCAATCCCCTCGAGGGCAGCGTAGATCTCAACCCTGATTACTTCTGGGAGTCGAAAGGTCGTTTGGTCGAGGGCGGCTACGAAGTCGAGATCCGGATACCGTTCAAGAGCCTTCGTTATCAAGATGCGAAAGTCCAAAGCTGGGGACTCCACATACTCAGGCGCATCCAGCACTCAGGGTTTCAGGATACGTGGGCACCAGCTATTCGCGCTAATGCAAACTTCCTCGCGCAGTCGGGAACTCTGGATGGACTGCACGATCTGAAGCGCGGCCTCGTCCTAGAGGCAACGCCGACACTGACCGCCCACGCCGATCGCTCACCGACGCTCGGCAACGGTCGGGATTATCAGCGCACAAGTGAGCTGGGCGGGGACATACGGTGGGGAATCAGGCAGAATCTCACACTCAATGGGACGATCAAGCCTGATTTCTCCCAGGTAGAAGCCGATGTTGGACAGGTGTTGCTCAACGAGCGGTTTGCGCTCTTCTATCCGGAAAAGCGACCGTTCTTCCTCGACGCACTCGAGCTTTTCGATTCTCCCAACCAATTGATTTACACTCGACAAGTTGTCGCGCCGCGGGGCGGGCTCAAGCTCACTGGAAAACTTGGTGGGACCAACATCGGCTCACTGCTGGTGGCCGACGATCGGCAGTACTCCTGGGCGGGGAATCACTCACCTTTGTTCGGCGTCTCACGTATCCGATACGACTACGGCTCCGGCAACACGCTTGGTGCGGTACTCACCACTCGCGAAGACGGCGCCAACTACTCACGTGTTGTTGCCGGGGATTATCGTTTCTATCACTCGAAGCTGTACTTCGCCCAGTTCCAGGCCGCCGGATCCTGGACAGACAGCCTGCGCAATCGGCGAAATGGATCTCTCTATCAGGCGGACTGGGATAGAACCGGCCGCGCCTGGGGCTTTCACTACACTCTCAGAACGCTCGACCCAGGTTTCAAGGCCGCCGCCGGTTTCGTGAATCGCACTGGAATCATCGAGACGAGGGCATTCAACCGAATCAGCTTCTACGGCGCTCAAGGCGCGCTGGTGCAGACATACGGCTCGTTCTTCTTCCAGGATCGGATCTGGAATAATGCCGGCGCGGGGCACGGCTTGGCCGAGAGTACCGAGTCGATTACACCGAGCGCGACGATCCGCGGCGGATGGCAGATGAGCGGCGCGGTTACCCACAGCTATTTCGCTTTTGATCCGTCGCTATACACGGGATTGACGGTTCTGCGGTCCAGCGGCTTGCTCACCGATACCACGGCGTTCATTGTGCCGCCGGCAGAGAAGAATGAATGGGGCGGGTCGCTGAGTATGACGACGCCCACGTATCGGGTTTTCAGCGGAACGGCGAGCATCACAGAGAGGCAGGTACCGATTTTCAGCGAAGCTGCGCCGGGAAGCAGCGGCCGGATCGACGCAGCGGTCGACGTCCGGCCAACCACGGCGATTCGAAGCTCGCTTTCATTCTCCCGGCTAACTATCGCTCGCAAGTCGGATGGTTCTCGATTCTCATCGGAGACGATTCCACGAATCAAAGTGGAATACCAGGTGAGCCCACCGATCTTTTTGCGCTTGGTCGGCCAGTACACGGCACGGTCGCGAGCAGCGCTTCGAGATCGGAACGGCAATCCGATTCTCGTCAATGGCGTGCTCGACACGGGAGACACCACCAACGAGTTCTCGACTGACTGGTTGTTCAGCTATCGTCCGGTGCCCGGAACTCTCGTGTACCTGGGATACGGTTCCACGATGGACGAACCGCAGCAATTCCGATTTCAGCAGCTACATCGAACACGAGACGGATTCTTCGGAAAAATCAGCTACCTCTTCCGACTATAACCTGCTCGAGGGGTCGCACTGATGCGGCTTCTGATCCGATCCCCTTCAGGGTAATTACTGCGCAGCGACAGACCTGGACCAGGTACC
>CATPBD010000107.1 GCA_955652265.1 uncultured Gemmatimonadaceae bacterium
GAGCCCGCGGTCGATCAGCATTTGAACAATGAGTCCGCCGAACGAGTGGCCCATCAGAATTGGCTGGCTGTCGAGCTTACGAATGATGCGATCGTAGTGATCGACGACCGTCTTGAGCTTGAGACCCTTGAGTGGTGACGGATCTTTGCGAATCGCTTCGACCTCTCCTTCCAAGCCGGGCCAGGGCGGAGCGAGGACCTTATAGCCGGCTTTTTGATAGCGGTCGATCCACCCTTCCCAGCTTCTGGGGGTCAGCCAGAGTCCGTGGATGAGGACGATGGTTGGTTTGGTGGTGCTGCCGTTTGTGGTCATGGGGCGCCTCCGCTCAGAGATTACTTCCTTGCGACGTGAAGTCCGTCAATCTCTATGTTATCGCGCGCAGCGGATTGTGGTAGGAGTGCGGCGCAATCGTGACGTGCCGATATGGTTGAAACGTCTGATTCGATGCGTGCTCTGACGCCGCGAAGACCTTCCGCCTGCGTCCCGTGAGTGATAGCGTGTTCGTACCTGAGCCACGACGTTGGGCTGACGAAAGGGAGGTCCCCTGCAAACCGACCGACGCATTCACTCGATTGACGTCGCGCGCGGCGTGGCAATGGTCCTCATGGCCATCGATCATGTGCGCGTCTACGCCGGCGTGCCCCCGGGCGGCCCGAAACCCGGCGTCTTCTTCACGCGCTGGATCACGAACTTCGTCGCGCCCGCGTTTGCTTTTCTCTCCGGCACTTCGGCGTACCTCCTCGGCCGCAAACTGGGGAATCGCCGCGCGCTCTCGCGATACCTGGTGACACGCGGGCTAATACTGGTGCTGCTCGAGCTCACCGTCATACGCATCGCCTGGACCTTCAACTTCGACTTCGGACACTACCTCCTGGCGGGCGTCATCTGGATGCTCGGCTGGTGCATGGTGCTGCTTGCCGCGATCATCTGGCTCCCCGTAGCGGCCATAGGGGCGTTTGGCGTAGCGGTGATCGTCCTTCACAACCTGATGGACTTTCTATCACCCACGGCAGGCACGGCGCTCCAGCAAAGCTCTCTCAGCTGGCTGTGGCAGATTCTTTACTTTGGGGGGCCGATACAGCTCCGGCAGAACGGGCCGACCCTCATGGTGCTCTACTCGATAGTGCCGTGGATTGGCGTGATGGCGGCGGGCTACGCGTTTGGCGCGGTGATTACGCTCGAGCCGCAGCGCCGCGACAGGATTTGCGTCACAATCGGCGTGTCGGCGATCGTGCTCTTTCTTCTGCTACGAACGATCGACATCTACGGCGATCCCCGGCACTGGCACGTGACCGAGCCCACGCAGATGCCGACACTGTTTCGGTTCATCAACACGACCAAGTACCCGGCATCGCTCCAGTTCCTGTTGATGACGCTCGGGCCGACCATTCTCCTGCTGCCGCTCGCCGAGCGAGCACGCGGCAAGATCGGAGAAATTTTTTCCACGTTCGGGCGAGTCCCAATGTTCTACTATCTGATACACATCCCGACGATTCACTTCGCGGCCGTGATCGTATCACTCCTACGTGAGGGACGAGCGGATCCATGGCTCTTCACGAATCATCCGATGATGAATCCGCCCCCGCCCGACGGCTACACCTGGAAGCTCTCGCTGCTCTACGCGGTGTTCATCGTCGTGATTGCCGCACTGTATCTGCCGTGCCGCTGGTATGCGCGACGAAAGGCAACAAGTCCGGCTCCGTGGATGCGCTACATCTGAGCAATGAGCGTCAAGGCCGGGTATGCGACCACTCTGCTACGCGTTGCATCGACCGAGCAGTCGATCCACTTCTATGAGTTGTTGGGATTTACCACTGTGGACACGGATCGTGCGAAGCCCCTTGGGTGGGCGCGCATGCATTGTGAGGGCGGCGCGCTGATGTTCGTCAGGGACGAGGAAGCTGACGATACGCTCGCCCGGACAGAGCTGCTCTACATGTACACGCCCGACTTGATCACGCTTCGCGAGCAGCTTTTGTCAAACGGCGTCGAAGTACCGGCGATCGAGTACCCAGGGTATATGCCCAGCGGTGAAATCCGAGTTGAAGATCCCGATGGGTACATCATACTGGTTGGGCACTGGGGAAGATCGCAGCAAGAAGCGTGGGAGAAACGAATAAGCGTGAAGACCTAATCAATACGCTCATTTCTAACTCTCTCCACAACTGAGAGCTACCCGCTCTGAGCCGTCGTCGTACTGCGTGCCGTTGTGATCAATGCAACCGCACAGATCACAATCGCCGCCGCAACGCCAGTCCGAATCGACAACCTTTCGCCCGCGATCGCCCAGCCGAGCATCACCGCGACAATAGGATTCACGTAAGCGTACGTCCCGAGATGCGCCGGCGAGACTTTGTCGAGCAGCCAGATGTAAGAGGTGAAGCCGAGCAGCGATCCGAACGTGATCAGGTACGCGAGACCAAGCGTGGATGCTCGCGAAACATGGTGGACGTCGAAATGAGAAAGCTCTCCGCTCAGCACTCCGACTACTACCAGCAGCGCACCACCGCCTAGCATTTCCATCCCGGTGGTCAGAAGTCCCGACTCTGGCAGCTCCGCGTCACGGGACCAGAATGATCCGATCGCCCAGGAGAGCGAGCCGAGTATCAGCACCAGCGCGCCGAGGGGTCTGACATCGCCGTGTCCACCCATGTTGCCCGGGCCAACGAGGACGATTATCCCGATGAAGCCCAGCACGAGCCCGATGAACACAGCACCGCTCGGACGCTTCCTCGGTGGTCTCACCCATTCGATTATCACGAGCCAAAAGGGCAGGATCGAGACGAGCAAAGCGGTTAGTCCCGATGGGACGAACTGCTCGGCCCACACTACAGCGCCGTTTCCGCCGAGCAACAGAAATCCGCCCGCAATGACCGCGTTGCGCCAGTGCAGTTTCGTCGGCCTGGGCGCGCCACGGTGTCGCGCCCAGACATACAGGAGCACGCCCGAGACGAGAAAGCGCGTTCCTCCCATGATGAACGGTGGGATCGTCTCGATCGCATACCGGATCGCGAGATACGTCGAGCCCCAGATGATGTAGATGGAAGCGAACGCAGCAATTATCTGCGCGCGCGAGGCGCGTTGTTGATTCACGCGAACGTGGTAAGAGAGTGGGACAGAATGGGTTGGGAATTTACTCGAAGGACTTGTTCGTGCGGTCGCGCTTCTTGTGCGACTGCCGCTTTTTCCCCTCGAGTCGCGCCTCCTTCGAGGCTTTGGTGGGCCTTGTCGCCCTTCTCTTCTTCGGAATCACCAGCGCCTGACGCACCATGTCCGCGAGTCGCTCCTCCGCGAGATCGCGATTCCTGCTCTGGCTCCGATTGTCGCTGGCGACAACCCTTATGCTTCCATCGGTGGTGAGTCGCGAAGCAAGCCGCTCGATCAGACGAGCGCGCTGATCATCGCTCAACGCTCGCGACCCCTGAACACTCCAGAAGATCTCCACCCTCGACGATGTCTTGTTCACGTGCTGCCCACCCGCTCCGGAGGAGCGTGACACGCGCACGTCGAGCTCGCTGCGGGGAATCGAAAGGGCGTCGTTGACCTGAAGAAGATTCTCGGCTGCTACAGGAGCGGAGCCGCTCATCAGCGCCAGCGGAACAGCTTGAGTGCGGTGAAAAACGTGACTACTCCCCACGTGATAATGATCAATAGTTGGGGAGTGATCACGGGGAGTGAAGCTCCCTCGAGCATGTTGGCGCGCAGGGCATCATTGACCGCGGTGAGCGGCAACAGCCTGATGAAAGGCTGCACGACACGCGGGAAGTTCGACGACGAGAAGAACACTCCGGAGAAGATCCACATCGGGAGCATCATGAAGTTCATGATTCCCGATACGGCTTCCGTCGTGCGCGCACGGGATGCGGAGAGAAGTCCCAGGCCGCCGAACGAGATGGCAGCGAGCAGGCAAATGAGAAACAGCGTGACGAGCGAGCCTCGCAATGGAACTCCGAACGCCCAATGACCGAAGCCGACCAGCGTCACGACTTCCAGGATCAGGAAGACGAGTCGGGAGAAGAGGAAGGAGAGCAAGTACTGCGCGCGCGACATCGGTGTCGCCATCAATCGCTTCAACAATTTCTTGCTGCGGGCAGTAACAATGGAAAAGCCAATACCCCAGATGCTGCCTCCCATGAGATTCATGCCGAGCAGGCCAGGAATCAGAAAGTCGATATACCGCGAGCCAGGCTCAGTGACGTATGTGTCGCTCGCGCGCACCGGATCCGCTCTGCCGGCTCCCGTTTGAACGGCTCGATCGACGAGGACGCGCGCGCTCACGGCGTCGCTTCTGCCGCGATCGTAGACGTAGTGAATGCTGTCCTTTGCCGATCCAGGAACGACGAGGAGCGCAACCTTTCCGGTGCGAAGCGCGCGCGCAGCGGCGCTATCGTCGTACGTTGTGACTACGAGAGTGGAATCCCTCTGGAGAGAGCTGATTATCGCCTCGCCGCCGCCGGCGGTGCCAACGACACCGATCTGCACCTTGTCCGGCCCGCGCTGTCTGAATGCGATTCCCAATCCTGCCGCGAGGAGTATGGGAAAGATAAACGTCCAGAAAACGGCCTCTGGCTCACGAACGAACTCGCGGAACCGGACGAGGGTGAGCTGCACCATCGAGGTCTGCATGAAGCCGCGTCTCTGCAGAGGCTTTCGCTCTGCTCGCGCCATCTCCTCGGTGATCGGAAACGGAATTCGCTCACTCATCGCGCAAAGTCCTCCCGGTGAGCGACACAAACACGTCTTCCAACGTCGCTGAAGTCTTCCTCGGCTCCGGCGGAGGGAGGTGGGAGACATCCACCGAATCGATGAGATCGCGCGGCGTTCCCAGCGCGATGATGTGCCCGTGATCGACGATCGCCACCCGGTCGCATAAGCGCTCCGCCTCTTCCATGTAGTGCGTGGTGAGGACGATCGTCTTTCCCTCCGCCTGGAATTTTGAGATCAGGTCCCAGAGCTGACGCCGGGAGACCGGGTCCAAACCCGTCGTAGGCTCGTCCAGAAAAAGGAGCTGCGGATTGCCGACCAGCGCACAGGCGACGGCAAGACGCTGCTTCTGCCCGCCAGACAATCCACCGACGCGCGAGGTGCGCTTCTCTCCTAGCTCGACTTGATCGATTACCTCACCGA
>CATPBD010000108.1 GCA_955652265.1 uncultured Gemmatimonadaceae bacterium
CGCGCCGGACTCGACGCCGGGCTAGCTTCCCGCTGGGGGGGCGGCGGTGGTGCCGGTTTAGCCGGAGACTTGCTCGCGGTCGCGGGTGCAGTTGTCACTCCCGCGCTGGGGGCCGGCGACGCGGCCTCCGCTGACACAGCCGCCCCTTTCTCCGTCTCGAGCCGCGCGACGACGGTCTGCACGGCGACGGTCTCGCCTTCCTTAACGATGATCTCCGCCAGGACGCCCGCAGCCGGCGCGGGAATTTCCGCGTCGACCTTGTCCGTCGAGATCTCGAAGATCGGCTCGTCGCGCTTCACCTCGTCGCCCACCTTCTTCAACCACTTCGAAAGTGTGCCCTCGGCGATCGACTCGCCCATCTGCGGCATTATGATGTCTACACGTGCCACGGCTTCTCCTTCCTTCGCGTATTCCTACGGCCGAGTCTGGTTCAGACGTCTCAATGCAAGAACAGGCAGCGTGAACGCTCCGATAGCCGCCCCAATACCAGCATACACCCACCAATTGCACGCCGGAAGCCCCTCGGGCGGCTTACATCCCTGAACACTTCCCACGAACTTGCCAACGAATACAGCAATCATTCCGCCACTGAAAAAACCGGCGACTGCGGTAATGCACCCGACGCCGATGTTTCGCGCGACGGTTCCCTCGCGAGGGGGCTCCGGCGAGGCCATCAATAAGCAGCGAGCTTCCGCAACCCGAGCACGATGTCGGAGGTCTGGGGAAGGACATAATCCTCGAGTGGCGGAGAGTACGGCAGAGGGACGTCGGCGGCGGTGACGCGCAGGATTGGTGCGTCGAGCCACTCGAATGCGTTCTCGTTGATCCGCGCCGTTATCTCACCGGCGACTCCGCCGGTTCGGGTGTCCTCATGAACGATGAGCACTCGATTTGTCTTTTTCACCGTTCGAATGATCGCGTCGTCATCCATCGGCAAGAGCGTCCGGAGGTCGACCACCTCAACGGAGAGGCCGTCTTCCTTCTCGACTTGCGCCGCCGCCTCGAGCGCTTTCCACACGGTCGCCGCATACGTGATGATGGAAACGTCCTTCCCTTCCCTCGCTATGCGCGCCTTGCCGATTGGTGTCAGGTGATCGCCGGACGGCATTTCTTCCTTGATGCGACGATAGAGATACTTGTGCTCGAAGTAGAGAACGCAGTCTTCGTCGCGAATCGCTGATTTGAGCAATCCTTTGGCGTCGCTCGCGGTCGCCGGATATACGATCTTCAAGCCGGGGGTGTGCAGAAACGCCGCTTCCGGATTCTGCGAATGGAACGGACCCCCCCTCACGTATCCCCCGCTCGGCCCGCGCACCACCATCGGACACGGAAGCATCGCGCGATACCTCGCTGTCGCCACATAGTTGGTGAGCATGTCGTAGCCCGTGGAGATGAAGTCGATGAACTGCATCTCGCACACCGGCCGCATTCCCATGTGGGCCGCCCCCGCCGCGGCTCCGATGATGGCGGCCTCGGAGATTGGCGTGTCGATCACGCGCTGCTCACCGTACTTCGCCATCAATCCCTCAGTGACCTTGAAGGCGCCACCGTACGCTCCGATGTCTTCGCCCAGGCAAAACACATTCTTGTCACGGTCCATCTCCTCGAACAATGCTTCCCGGATCGCCTCGAGATAGGTGACTTCAGCCATCGTTCGTCCCCCAGCTGGACGGACGCTCGTGCTCTTCGACCGCTGACTTGATTCCCTCCCGGAACCAAAGCGGGGTGAGAGCCGGTGGGTCAGCGTAGATCCCGACCAGCGCATCGGTCGGATCAGGCATCGGCGACGCTTCCGCTTCGTCGGTTGCGCGATCGATCTCTTCCTTGACGCGTGCGTCGATCGCGGCGAGCTCCGATTGATCGAATCCCTCATTCAAAAGGCGCTTTACGTACCGATCGATCGGATCGTTCTCGCTGGCCCATCTATCGATCTCCCCGGGTGGCACGTACGACTGGTTGTCGTGCTCCGCGTGCCCCTTGCGGCGGTAGGTGATCAACTCGACGAGCGTTACTCCCCCGCCTGCACGCGCCCGATCGACAGCGCGCTTCGTCACCTCGTACGTCGCGATCACATCGTTCCCGTCCGCCTGCTCGCCTGCTATCCCATATCCGATTGCCTTGTCGACGAGCTGCTTCGCCGCGGTCTGCTTGTTCAGAGGCGTCGAATACGCGTAGGCGTTGTTCTCCACGACGACCACGAGGGGACAGCGCTGCACCGCCGCGAAGTTGATCCCCTCGTGAAACGCGCCGGTGGATGTGGCCCCATCTCCGACGTAGACGAGACCAACTCTGTCCTGGCTTCGCATCTTGAAGGTGAGCGTGACGCCGGCCATCACCGGCACCATGTCGCCCAGGTGCGATATCTGCCCGATGAATCCACGCACCAGGTCGCCGAAATGGATGTTGAGCTCTCGGCCTCGAGTGGGTGAATCGCCCTTCGCCATGTACTGCTTGATGATTTCATTCGGCTTCGCACCCTGAACCAGCATCGAGCCGAGATTGCGAATCAGCGGCGAAAGGACATCACCCTTCGACCGGTCGAGCGCGTAGGCACTCCCTACTGCGTCAGCTTCCTGGCCGAGTGAGCGAAACAGACCTCCGACCACCTTGGTCTGCCGGTAAAGATTGACCAACCGCTCTTCGAGGGAGCGCGTGAGCCGCATGTAGTAGTACAGCTCTAGCTTCTGTTCGCGCGTCAGCGATGCGCCTCCACTCGAGCGAGGTGAATCCTGTCGCGCGTTCGCCGGCCTCGACGCGGGACTCGACCGCGCCATTCTAGTACGCGGCTTCGATGCGGTGATGCGGGTCGCCCGCCTTGTGCACCTCGACGAAGAATTTCTTGGCATTGCGGTCGAGACGACTCTCGCCCATCTGGTCGGTGTCGATCTCGACAAAGGTGTAATGCCCGCCTTCTTTGCGCACGCTGAGCTGGAGCTTTCCCAAATCCCCGGCGAACATCCGCGACCGCGCCGTGTGGCCCGCGCGTTCCATCCCGATCTCGGGAAAGAATTCATCCGCGATCCGCAGTACTTCCACCGGAGTGAGTTGTGTTCTGAAAAAGTGACGCATGTGAATGCTAGGTGCCCGGTTCGGAAGCCGGATGCACGGTCTGAGTCCAATCGACGCGCTCCAGCGGCATCCGGGGATTCTTCTCGCGCCGGAACTGGAGTGCGGCCTGCCAGTCTCCGGTGGTCGCGAAGAAGAGCCGCCCGGAGTACGTGCCAAGCTCCTTCTCCTTCTTGAGTCCGTCGCTTGTGTTCGCGCGGTCCGCGCTGGTCGCAAAAATTCTTCCTTCTCCGCTCTCGATTGGTTGACCCGTCTTCTTGTCCTGCACCACGATCCGATATAGCACCGGCTCCAGCGCTCGCGGAGGCACCGGGTTAGTCGTAATTCTGAAGGCGTAGCTATCCGACCAGAGTCGGAGCTCGAGGGCTTTCGGACTCGAACCGCAGCTCGCGAGAACGGCGGTTAGGAGCAGTACGAGCGCGAGGCGGCGACGCATCAAGCGTAATACTCCAGACCGAGGTGGGTTATCTGGTCTTCGCCCATCAAATGTCGGAGAGTGTTTTTTAGCTTCGTCTGCTGGATGAAGAGGTCGTGCTCGGGCTGCAGTCCCGGCGCGGCCATCGGACTCTTGTAGTAGAAGGAGAGCCATTCCTGGATTCCCTTCATACCGGCGCGGTGCGCA
>CATPBD010000109.1 GCA_955652265.1 uncultured Gemmatimonadaceae bacterium
CCCTTCTATCGTCGCACCACCGACGTTATCAGTGTAGACATAAACACTGCCGGTGTGATCGATGGCCGCAGCGTGACGTCGATCAGCTTCCAGAATCTCGCCAGCAGCAATTCGTGGGGCACCGACCTCAATGGTTCGCTGCGAATGGGCCCGAAGTTCAACGGTTTTGCCGGCTTCAACGTCTTCAAGATGGTGACGGACGGTGGCTCGCAGTCGGCGCTCTCGTCCAACGCGGTAACCTGGTCCTATCGCCTGAATGGTACGACTCAGCTGACGCCGACGGTGACGCTCCAGGGGAACTACTTCTACCGCGCACCGATGAATATCCCGAAGGGCCGATTCTCCGCCATGCAGATGACGAACATCACACTGCGCAAGAAGCTCGACGGCGACAACATGAGCGTCGCCGTCCGGTTCGCCGATCCGTTCGACACGATGAAGTTCCGCATCCGAGCGGGCGACGACAACTTAATGCAGACCACCGCGCGGAAGTTCGGCGTGCGCGCGACGTACGTGACTTTCCAGTACAACTTCGGTCAGACGCCGAAGATCCGCCTGCCGAAAGAGGAGCCGGCTCAACCGGCGCCTGTGTTCCCATAGGCGAAATCCGACGCATGTAGCAACTGGGCTCGCCGCTGGAGTACTAACAAAAGTCGCAACCGGATACCACATTCCGGTTGCGACTTTGGCATTAGTGGAAGAGTACGCCCATGCCTTCGATGTTCGTTCCGAACACACGCGAGCGCTTTCAGCGCCGAATCGATCGACTGAAGCCCGAGAGTGAGAGACGGTGGGGCACGATCTCCGCTTCGCAAATGGTCTGTCACCTATCCGACCAGTTACGACTCGCGCTCGGAGAGCTTTCCGGGCGTCCAATCTCAGGGCCGCTCCGTTATAGCCCAATGCGGTGGTTGGTCATCAACGTCATGCCGTGGCCACACGGTACGAAGGGGCCACGGGAAGCCTTCACGACGCGACCCGCTAATTGGGAATCCGACGTCAAAACGCTGCGCGAGCTGCTCGAGCGCTTCGGATCGAGCGCGGGTCAGACTCAATGGCCTGACCACCCACTCTTCGGCACAATGACGGGGACACTTTGGGCACGTCTCACTTGCAAGCATTTTGATCATCACTTCCGTCAGTTCGGAGTGTGAATTCGGGATATCATAGCTCTGTCGTCGTTTGCCCGACTGCCAAATCGTTCCTCGTCCGTCAGCTTTCGGCCAACGTCGTCATTTCTGGAATGGATTTATGTCGAAGCTCATTGTCGCTCTCATCGCCGGCGTAATCATCGCGCGGCGGGGCAACAGTACGCCTTCCTTGGCCCCATGAGTCTCATCCCCTGGGGGCTCGTTGCCGTAGTACTTGGTATGTGGGGCACCAAGCGTGAAGCCCTCAAGAGCGGAGCGGTTTATGGCTTCTCGCTCTCGTTCGCTTTCCTGGTCGCCGGCTACAACGGCACTCCTTCGCTCGTTAGCCGGGTTCCTTTTTTCGCGATTCTGAGTTTGTTCGGCGCAGTATGTGGCGTGGCCCTGGCTGCGTCGGGCTACTATCTGAAGCTCCGGTTCGCCCATCCGCGAAAGGTTGTTTGAGCCGAGGCCAAACGTGGCCAGGGTCGGCTTCCCACTGGACGCAACCCGCACAATGCCATACATTTAGCTATGGCAACCACAACTCGGCCATCGAGTAAGCCCGCCACTCCGGCAAAAGCCGGCGGCGGGCTTTCGCGCATCAAGGGGTCGACACCCGCCGAAGCGAGCACGCCAAGGGTCCGTGCAGAAGTCGTTTTGACCTTCGACGATGTGCTGCTGACCCCCAGGCACTCCCTCGTGCATCCAAAGGATGTGAGCACGACCTCGCTGTTCACCCGCGGAATCACGCTCAACGTCCCCTTCGCCTCGGCCGCGATGGACACCGTGACCGAGTCGGAGATGGCAATGGCGATGGCCCGCGCTGGTGGGATCGGCGTCATCCACAAGAACATGTCGATCGACCGCCAGGCAGCCGAAGTGGACCGCGTGAAGCGATCTGAGAGCGGGATGATCCTAAATCCGATCACCCTCTCGCCAGATGGAACCCTCCGCGAAGCCGTCGCGCTCATGAAGCGCTTCAAGATCTCTGGCGTCCCAATCGTGAACCGCGACGGGCAGCTGGTCGGAATCATCACGAATCGCGATCTCCAGTTCGAGCGGAATCTCGATCGGCCGCTGCGGGACGCGATGACGTCGAAGAATCTCGTCACGGCGCCGGTGGGGACTACGCTGGACGAAGCCGAGGCAATTCTCGGGAAGCACCGGATCGAGAAGCTGCCGGTGGTGGACGAGAAGGGAACGCTGCGCGGACTCATCACGGTGAAGGACATTCACAAGCGCCGCGATTTCCCCGACGCAAACAAGGATCAGCACGGGCGACTGCGCGTCGCCGCCGCGATAGGTGCAGCGAATTACCGTGATCGGGCGCGTGCGTTGGTCGAGGCCGGAGTCGATGTGCTCATCGTCGATACGGCGCACGGACATTCAGAGGGAGTTCTCGAGGCAACGTCGGTCGTTCGCGAGATGTTTCCCGATGTTCAGCTCGTGGCCGGTAATGTCGCCACGCGGGCTGGTGCGCGGGCGCTCGTCGAGCGCGGCGTGGATGCGGTAAAAGTCGGCGTAGGACCGGGGTCGATCTGCACAACGCGCGTGGTCACCGGCGTCGGCGTCCCACAGCTGACGGCCATCTTCGACGCGGTGGAAGGTGCCGGGGACGTCCCCGTCATTGCCGACGGAGGGATCAAATACTCAGGCGACATCGTGAAGGCGCTCGCAGCGGGCGCTTCGAGTGTGATGATGGGATCGATGCTGGCCGGCACCGAGGAAAGTCCGGGCGAATCGCTGCTGCTCGAGGGACGCCGGTTCAAGATGATTCGCGGAATGGGAAGTCTCTCTGCGATGCAGGATGGAAGCGCCGACCGGTATTTCCAGGAAGGTGAGATGTCGGCAAAGAAGCTGGTGCCCGAGGGAATCGAGGGACGCGTTCCATACAAGGGACCGGTGAGCGACGTACTGTTCCAGATGGTTGGCGGCCTACGGAGCGGGATGGGGTATGTCGGCTGCGGCGACATCGACCAACTTCGGACCGAAGCCGAGTTCGTCAGGATCACCGCTGCGGGTCTCAGGGAATCTCACCCGCACGATGTAACGATCACTCGAGAGGCGCCGAACTACTCCGTGTAGCGTTTCCTTGACATTGCTTCGAGCGTCATCACAACTTCTGACGGCTCTGCAGTGTCGAATCTTTCAGTGTCCCGTCGTCAGTCTACCCACGTTTTCGGAGCTTCCTAATGGGCTTATGGACGAAGAAGAACATCGCTGTCCTGCAGGCTGAGGCGGCGGGTGAATCCACGGAGCACACGCTCCGACGTGCGCTCGGCGCGCTGAATCTCACCACACTGGGCATCGGCGCCATCATCGGCGCCGGAATTTTCGTCCTCACGGGAAGGGCAGCCGCAGCGTATGCCGGCCCGGCAATCGTCCTCTCCTTCATTGTATCCGGATTTGGATGCCTTTTTGCCGGCCTGTGCTACGCGGAATTCGCGAGCATGATCCCG
>CATPBD010000110.1 GCA_955652265.1 uncultured Gemmatimonadaceae bacterium
CGAGAAAGAAGACGAGAATGAGGGCGAGAGTGCCCGAGACGTAGGGCATCAGCTCGCGATTGCGGGTGCGATTCGTCCAGAGCGTGATCGCCGAATAAATCGAAAGGATCAGGACCCAGAAGAGCAGCGATCCAGACTGGCCGCCCCAGAACGCAGTGATGGTGTAGACCTTGGGCAGATTCGCGCTCGTAAACGACGCGACGTACTTGATGGAGAAGTCGTGGGTGAGGAGCGCGGTCCAGAGTCCGAGCGATGCGAGCACAACCATCGCGAGCGTGGCGTAGATCGCTCGCTCTCCGCTCTCGATGAGGTCGGCGCGGCGCATCTGTCCACCGGCGAACGATACCGTCGCTGCCCAGGCCGCCATGAGGAGAGCGACCCAGAGGGACAGCTCACCGACCAGGATCACGCCCGCTGCTCCGCTTTCCTGTAGCCAGGAGTCTGCTTGTATTTCTCGGGCGCGTTCTCGTAGCGCGACGCGCATTTGGCGAGGAGCGTGGTCGCCCGGAAAGTCCCGTCGTGGCCGAGTCGCCCTTCGACGACGACATCGACTCCGTCGGTGAAGGTGTCGGGAGTGATGCCGCGATAGACGACGTTATAGGTCTGCGCGCCGTCCGTCATCTTGAACGCGACCTGTTTACCGCCGGGCTCGCGCACGATTGAGCCGTTCACCACGCGCGCGCCGACTTTGACACCCGTCTCGTAAAACGTCGGATCAGCTTTGGTTTTGGCCGACAGCTCGCCGGGCGTGAGGTAGTAGACGCCAGTGTCCTTGATCGCGCTCGCGGCGAGGTAGCCAGCGGTGCCAATGACGAGGGCGCCACCGATGAGGAATTTTGTCCGGGGCTTCACGACACCAATATAGGTAGGCGGACGCCTTACGCGCGATGAAACAAGGCTACCGTCACTGACAACGGGCCGGCCCGACGACCGGCCGCGTCTAGAGTGACTTCAGGTACTGAACGAGGTCCGCCTTCTGTTGTGTAGTGAGGTTGAGAGTCTTCCGCGTGTTGTAGAGCTCGACCACCGCATCGAGGGTTGTGGAGACCCCGTTGTGAAAGTAAGGAGCGTGCTGCCATAGGCCTCGGAGCGGCGTCGACCGATACATCTTGGTCGCGCTCCGCGAGGCGAAGCTCGGCGCGCCGTTTGGCTCGGGCTCACCGACGACCTCCGTGGGAGAGTGGAGCCGCCCCGGGGCGTCGGTGAAGAGAGTCCCGAGGTGACAGGTCGCGCACTTTCCGGCGCCGTCGAACACCACTCGGCCGCGCGCCGCAGCCGTCGCGTCGAAGCTACCAGTCGGAGCGGGCGGGCTCTGGATGCTCAACTGATAAGCCTGCAGCGCCGCGAGCTTTGACGTCACCATGTCTGGAGGGTTCTGGACATTTTCCGACAGGCGGGGCTCCACCCACGAACCATGTCCGTGCATCTGGGTCACGGCAACGTAGCGGTTCCAGTACGCCAGCTCAGCACCGTCGCCGGTGTAGGTGATGCTGCTGACGCCATTGAGTCCGTACGCGGGCGGAATTACCGACGGGCCGTTCAAGCCATCAAAGTTGTATCGGGCGTCGTACTTCCCCTTGCCCCACGAGTTGTACACAGCTTTCTGCGCCGGAGTCAGCGCGCTGGAGAGAGCGATGATTGCGCCGGGATTCAGGTCGTGGTTCGGCCACCCGTCGAGGCGCTTGCCGATTCCCGCGCTGAACGAGTTGTCAACCGTCGAGTGGCACAGCGCGCACGTGATGCCTACCCGGGTCAGCACGTCCTGACCATTGAGTGTGGTTACCGTCCCCTTTACACCGACAACCGCATTGAGCTTGAGCAGCGCGACGGTCGTTGCCGGGCTGGTGAGGCTGATCGATCCGTTCTGGATTCCCTGCACCACCGCAGGTGGCAGTGAGTCCGTGTCGACCTTGAGCCCGACGGACAGCGCTGTAGTCGGGTCGACTGCGCTCCTGATAACCTCGTGCATGCGAAGCGTATCGCTCCAGAACGTCTCATCGCCAAAGGTGTCGAAGCGGAAGATGTCTTTCCCGCGTGCAATAAGCGCCGGATCGTTGGCCGATAGGCCCATCGTTTGGTTGCACGCCGCCACGAGGGCGACGACGCTGCACGAGACCAGCACGGTGGTGATCACGACCGACCGCGCTCGCGAGCTGACGTTTGCAATTCGGTGACGCACGGTACCCTCCATCTAAATCGATGCCTTCCGATGGAGCGTACCGGAAATTGTCAAAGATTTCTTGGAGGAAATTGACCTGGCCCGCGGTCACCTCATCGCCACGCATCGCCGGTAGTTTCCCGGCGTTATCCCCAGATGCTTCTTAAAGTGATATGTGAGGTGACTCTGATCGACGAACCCCGTCATGAGGGCCGCTAGCGATGGGACAGCTCCGTCAGCCAGAAACTGCCGTGCTCGCTCGACACGCACCTGAATCAGGTATTGGTGTGGCGCCAACCCGGTTGCTTTGCGAAACGCACGAATGACGCGAAAGGGCGTTACTCCGGTTCGCTGCGCCAGCACATGCAGAGACGTCTCATCGCCCTTGGCGTAGCAATCCTCGAGCACATCGCGTACGACGCGCACGATGCGCGGCTCGTGCTCGATCCCCCGCCTCGGGTCCGGCGTGTCACTATGGGTGTGCCGCTCCGCGTGGCGACGTATCAATTCCGTGATCGCAACGCAGACGGCCTCTTGAGCCGCCGCGTCATCGAGATCCGCATCTGGATCGCCCGGAGCGCCTCCGTGATGAAGCGCATCGGCGGAGCCAATTGCCCGGTCGAGCGCGCGATATGCTCGGCGAACACTCCGATCACGGAGGACGAGAGAGCCAAAGTCGGGCGGGCCGCCGCCCGGAGCGCCCGCTGCTTCCGCATGCAAGGCAGCCACTCCGACGGGCAGATAGACGGCCAGATACGACAGGGACTCGACTCCAACGCCCACGCTCCCCGTGTGCACTTCGCCGGGCGGTATCACCACGACATCGCCCTTGCATGCGAAACGCTCCGCTCCCCGACACCAGAACGTTCCCGCTCCGCCGAGGACCAATCCGAGCGTGTACGTGTCGTGGCTGTGCCGCGCAAAAGATTGCGACTGGTATGTCGCTCGCAGCACTTCAACGCGAGTGCCGAATCCCGATCCTACTTTCACAATTCGAGCTTGGTCCACTGCGAGACTCCTATCGGGGTGAGCCCTCGTTCCGACGGCGTGCCTTGCAG
>CATPBD010000111.1 GCA_955652265.1 uncultured Gemmatimonadaceae bacterium
AAAGAAAAAGGACCGTGCACAGTGCGACCGTCAGCTTTGGCCACACGTCCACCACTAACAGGACCGACGCAACGAGTCCGGCGGCGACGAGGAGAGTGAGGGCGCGGTCGCCGGAATCGATCCACAGGAGCGTCGGTGCGTACCAGAAGCGCGCCAACGGGCCGAAGGTAGCCGCGACCTGATCGAAGTAAATCCCAGCCGGGAGAATCCCGCGCTCTCCTATCAGTCCGCGTATCTGGAACGCGAGAGCATAGAACGCCGAGAAGAAGATCAGCCCGAGGGCGCGGAGGAAAAGCCAGCGCGGCCAGAGATACCCGTCTGTGGCGTCCTTGTCGGGAGGCACTCTTCCGCGATCGACCTCGCTGTTAGAACCCCGGCATCTTTTCGTCGGCGGTTGGGCCGTAGATCGATGGAACAGGAACATCCACCAGTCGCAGATACACTGTGAGCTGACCGCGATGGTGGACCAGATGGTTGATGTGCGTTCGAACCACTGGCCCCCGTGGTTGGGTGAAGATCACGCGATCCCCATGCTTGAGTGACCATGGGACCGTGTAGTCCGAGTCCTTACTCGATGCAATCGCTTTCCGGGCTTCGGCGACGTGGCGGTCGAACTTCTTGAGGAGATCCTCCGTCTTCTCGTAGCTGTATCCGGGATAGCCGGCGAGATCCAGGTGGGTCTCGCGAACAGTATTGGTAATCCAGCCAGGCATTCCGGCGACGAGCTGTGCTAGATGGCCGAGCGAGGACGACTTCGGGTGCGGTTTCCATTCCCCCTTGTCGGTGGGAACGCGCTCAAGCACGCGGCGGGTGGTCCCCATTTCCAGATCGAACTCGGGCAGTAGTGTCTCAGCAATGGTCATGTGGTCTCCCTGTCTCGTCAGTGAAAGATGAACGCTACGCGTGCCATCTGTCGATGCGAAACGCGGATAAGTCGAATCTTGACTTGCCGTTGGTCAGAAGATCTGCCTGCACCTCTCCGAGCGCGCTTGCAAACTTGAATCCATGGCCCGAGCACGCGCTCGAGACGAGCACCTGAGGATGCTGGGGATGAAAATCGACGATGAAATCGCGATCCGGCGTGTTGGCAAAGACGCAAACGTCTCTCTCTCGTATCGCGGCTTTCGCAAGTCCGGGAAGAATGGAGCGCAACGCGGAGCGCAGTGGCTTCGCTTCGCTGTCATCAATCGTTCGCCGGACTCTATCCGGATGTTGCGATGTTTCTCCGCCGTGCATGATCGACGCTTTCACGCCTCGAGGAAGGCGCGGGAATCCGTAGCATATGTTGCCTGCTTTGTACTCGTAAGCGTAAATGGGAAATCGTGACCGATCATACGACTCCGTCTCACTGCCCGGCACCAGCCAGAACACCGACTGACGCTCGATAGTGAGAGGTAAATGCAGCTCTCGCAATAATTCGCCGTTCCATGCTCCACCGGCTAAAACGAGCCGGTCCGCGACGTACTTCCCGGATGCGGTCGTCACTCGCACACCCGCGCCATCCGGCATCCACCCGAGTGCCGGCTCATTGAAGCGCGCTTCGGCTCCTGCTTGCCGTGCTACACTCACGTGCGCCGTGTTGCACGCCTCCGGGTCAAGAAACCCCGCGCGCGGATCGAATACGGCGACGAGGTCATTGGCAAGAGAAAACGCCGGAAACCGCTCGCGGGTCGCTTGAGGGCTCAGGACCTCGTGCGGAAGATCGTGCTCGGCGGCGCTGCGCAGAGTGCCGGAGACAACCACTCCCTCCGGCGGGCCAATCATGATCCCGCCTCCGATGGTCATCAGTGATGCTCCGCTCCGTTCCTCGAGCTCCCGCCAGAGATCGTGTGCGCGCTGCACCAGCGGCACGTAGAGCGGATGCTCGAAGTACGTTTCGCGAATGACGCGGCTGTCGCCGTGCGATGATCCGAGCGAGTGTCCCGGAGAGAATTGTTCGAGACCGAGCACCTTCCAGCCGCGCAGCGCCAGTTGGCAAAGCGTCGCGCTCCCCATGGCGCCCAGTCCCACGACAATGGCGTTGTACCGGCGCTTGTCGATCATGACACCTAATCGTGGGGATGTTGGCCGTTGTGCCGCAATGGTAGTAATGTGGTTATGGACATGATTCCGGAGTTTGTCGTGCTCTCCCGCGAGGAGGCCGAGCATTACGAGCCGGGCGGACGGGAGATCTGCATTTCGATCGCAGATCCGGACGCGGAGCCCGCGAACATCTCGAATCGCTTCGTGGCGGTGCTGAGGCTGCATTTCACTGACGTCATCGAGGAGGGTGAGCCGTCGGATGTTCTTTTTTGCGCGGATCACGCGCGCGCAATCACGGATTTCATCAATACATGGCCCAACACAGCCCGCGTAGTGGTGCACTGCAATGCTGGTGTGAGCCGGTCTCCCGGGGTGGCCCTCGGATTGTCCGATCTTCGGGGGTGGCCGACGGCGAGGCTGGAGCGATCGTACCCCGGCTGGAACCGCCTGGTCCGAACATCGCTTGCAGCGAAGCGACGGGACTAGTCGAAACGCTTCTCCGGTAAGGCAAGTGAGCTCGAGCGACGTTACGGCAGATGTGCGCGCTTTCTTCACGTCGTACTGCACGGCGTTCATCCGGCTCGATGCGCCGGCAATTGCCAGGCAGTTCGCCGATGAGATCCACATCGCCAGCGAAACCGGAACCCGCGTGCACTGTCAGGTCGCTAACCGGGCCGAGTGGCGGAAGACGATCGACCAGTTGCTGGAGATGTATCGCGCCGTCAATTTTGGCTCGGCCGAAGTGACGGCCATCTCCATTCATGCGCTCTCCGGGAGATTGGTGCAGGCGCGGCTGCGCTGGGCGCTGCGAGACAGGACCGCCGCGCCTCTCTACGACTTCGACGCGCTGTACACACTCGCGAGGCACGACAAGACGTTTCGCATCGTGGCGATCGCGCACAACGAGATCCCCGAGTATCGCCGCTGCGTCGAGCGGCTTGGTTTGCAAACAAGTTCTCCGGCAAAGCCGGACGGGTCCCGCTGATGGCATTCGACGAAAAGCTTGCTGCAGTGGAAGAGCAATGGACGGAAGTCGATCACTTCTTCTCCGATAGCTTGATCGCTCCAGATTCCGTTCTCGAGTCGGCCCTCGAATCGAGCCACACCGCTGGCCTCCCTGCGATCGCCGTGTCTCCGAATCAAGGCAAGCTGCTGGAGATTCTTGCGCAAATTCTCGATGCTCGCTCGATACTGGAGATTGGGACGCTCGGTGGCTACAGCACGATCTGGCTTGCCCGGGGAATGAGACCGGGAGGTCGATTAATTACGCTTGAAGCGGACGCAACGCACGCAGAGGTGGCGCGCGGCAACATAGCCCGGGCCGGGTTGCAGACAGTCGTCGAGGTGCGTCTCGGCAACGCATTGGAGACGCTGCCGCAAATTTCGGCCGAGGACCGAGACCCGTTCGACCTGATCTTCATAGATGCGGACAAGAAAAACATTCCTGCCTACTTCGAATGGGCGCTCAAGCTGTCACGGCCCGGCAGCATTATTGTCGTCGACAACGTCGTGCGGAAAGGAGCGGTGATAGATTCGGGCTGCGACGATCCTGATATCCAGGGAATCCGGCGTTTCATCGAGATGCTGGGCCGGAACGCAAACGCGGGCGGGACCGTGATTCAGACCGTCGGCATCAAGGGTTATGACGGCTTCGCGATTGTACGAGTCCTTCCCGCCGATAAACCGAGGCGAGCATGAAGAACGGGGACAATTGGCGCGCAATCGTTGCTTCATCTTTGGGCTGGGAACAAGCGCACGCGAGTCTCGACGGTGCGGTGAAAGGTCTCGCGCCCGCTTTGCGTGGGCAGAGGCCCGATGGGTATCCGCATTCCCCGTGGGAGCTCCTCGAGCACATCCGCATCACTCAGCGCGACCTTCTCGACTTCTGCCAGAATCCGGACTACGTCGAAAAGCTCGAATGGCCTCACGATTACTGGCCCGCCGCACAAAAGCCGCCGAGCGCGGATGCGTGGGACAAGAGCATCGCCGAATACAAGCGTGACCGCGAAGCGCTCGCGCGCTTCACTACCGAAAGCAAGTTGGATCTCACCGCAAAAATCCCGCGCGGAACGGGACAGACATATCTGCGCACTATTCTCGTCGCGGTGGACCACGCCTCGTACCACATCGGACAGATCGTTTCGGTGCGCCGGCTGCTCGGCGCGTGGCCGTCGAAGTGAGCACGAACAATGCGGAGAAAAAGGCCCCAAATAGGAGGAATCTCGAATCATGCCCTGCCTGATGACTTTGCTGGCTCTGGCCGCGCCGCGACTCGTCGTCGCCATCCTCTGGTTCTTCACGCACTGGTTCCGCGGTGTCTTCGACAACATTCTCTGGCCCGTCATCGGTTTCGTATTCCTTCCAACCACTCTTCTCTGGTATTCAGCGGTCCACAACTGGTTCGGCGGCCACTGGACATTCTGGCCGGTGGTCGGACTCGTACTCGCGCTCGCGATCGATTTGGGCCCAGCGAGCGGGCGTCGCGTGGGTGGTAAGCGATAGCGATGGAAGTAAAGTCGCGGGTGGTGGTGATCACAGGCGCGAGCGCGGGGATCGGTGCCGCCCTCGCGCGGGAGCTCGCCTCAGACGGCGCGCGCGTCGTCCTCGCCGCGCGGCGAGAGCCTGAACTGAAGCAGGTGGCGGAGGAAGCGCGCAACCTTGGCGCCGGCGGAGCTTTGCCCGTTTCTGTCGACGTCACCCGTCGAAATCAGGTTTTCGATCTGCGCGACAGAGCCCTGGCGGAATTCGGGCAGATAGATGTCTGGGTCAACAACGCTGGTCGCGGAATAACCCGATCTGTTCTGGACCTCAGCGATGAAGATGTTGACGAGATGGTGGCCCTCAATCTCAAATCCGCTCTTTACGGCATGCAGGCGGCAGTTCCGTATTTCATCGGGCGCGGAGAGGGACATCTTATCAACATCTCGTCATTTCTTGGACGAGTGCCGATCGCTTCCTTTCGCTCGGCTTATAGTGCGGCCAAGGCTGCGCTCAACTCACTGACGGCCAACCTGCGGATGGATCTGCGCTCTTATCCACAGATCCACGTTTCACTCATCATGCCCGGCGTTGTCACCACAGATTTCGCTCGCAACGTGCGCGGTGAGGCGCGGCCGCCGATAAATACCGCTGCGCCGGGAGCCTCCCCAATGATCGCTCAGACAGCGGAAGAGGTTGCCGGCAGCATCGCTGACGTCATTCGCAATCCCGTAGCGGAGGTTTATACGAATCCCGCATCTGCAGAGGTCGCGCGCAGATACTACGCTGACGTAGCGGCGTTCGAGCGCAATGCTCCCCGTCCGCAGGCCGCCGCTGACCGATCCGTCGAAAAGGAAACGCATCCGGAAGGGCGTGTATAGGGACCCGTAACTCTGGCACGTTCTCGTCGTCTGGATATTGAGTCGAGCGGCGGCCTCCTTGGCCGCCGCTACTCATATATACCTGACAAGGACACTCAAATGAGTATCTCGCCGCTGCGTTACGGGATGCGCGCCCTCGCTTGCGCATCCACAGTCGTCTCGTCGCTCGCCGCGTGCGGCGCCGGGCATCATCTCGCCGAGTATCCGTTCGCAAGCCGAACACTGGCGGTCGTGTACGTTGCGCCGCCCGCCCCGGAGCTCCTTACCAGCTACTACGATCTTAGTAATTCGCAGAATCCGGTGGAAGCGGTGGTCAGGGCAGGCGCAGATGTGGCGAGAGAACGCGAAGGACGCCGCGCCAGTGCGCGACTCGATAGCGCGACGGCACGGGTGAACATTCCCGCGGTTCTGGCTCAGCGGACACTCGAAAGGGCGAGCAGGTATCTGGGCACTCGACCGGTGACCGACGAGAACCAGGCCGACTATCTATTGGAAGTCCGCATGGAGAGATTCGGCATCAACGCGAAGGCCGACGAAGCCGCATATCTCTTCACGTTTGCAGAAGCGGTGTTGATAGACAGGCGCACGGGCCGCGAGATCTGGAACGTCAACATCCATGGCCGCGACCGACTCACACCATACGTCCAGAGTTCGAGCCCTATACCCGGCTCCGTCATCACCGCCAGCACGCTTGGCTCGGTGAGCGTGGCGGATTTTCAGGGCGCCCTCAATCAGTTGATGGACTACTCGTCCAACCTGATTACCAACGAGCTGCGCTCCGCGCTGAGAGACGTCCGCAACAAATAGCCACTGGTGGCACGTATGGAGTAAGTGGCCGAGCGCTTGCTCTCCACCCTCCATGCTCGTTTGGATACGTCACCTCGTAAACTCCTTCAACTACTGGGGAGTCGCAATTCTGATGGCGGTCGAGAACGTCGTTCTCCCGATTCCGTCAGAGTTGATAATGCCGTTCGCGGGATTCAGGACGGAGCGCGGTCAGATGACGCTCCTCGGGGTCATCATCGCCGGTACCGTCGGCTCCGTCCTCGGCGGCCTCCCACTTTACTATGCCGGGTACGCGCGCGGTGAGGAACGTCTCCGAAAGTGGATCGAGCGCCATGGCAAATGGGTGCTGCTGCGCGGAAAGGATATCGACCGTGCGTCCGATCGCTTCTCCGGAAATAGCTTCCGCGAGGTAACCCTCGGACAACTCTTGCCGGGCATTCGCGGCGTGATATCCATCCCTGCAGGCGTGGCGCGGATGAATGTCTGGCTCTTTCTTCTGGCCAACTTCATCGGCACACTGGTTTGGTGCACCGTTCTGGCGGTCGCGGGCCGAATGCTCGGGAGGAATTTCACCAAAATCCACAAATTCCTCGGGCCAGTAGGCTGGGGTATTCTTGGCCTTCTAGTTGTGGCACTCGCGTTCTGGCTGATAAGGCGTCGGAGAAAGCGATCAGCCATGGCTCGGAGCTAGTCCGTCGCCGGCATCTCTTGCAGCAATGGCAACCCGGCCTTACGTTCGCTCGGCTCGGCACCGCGCCGGGAACAGCCGTCCCTCACCTCACAAACGGGGGGTTCCATGTTCATGCCGCACCGCTCCACCCGCATCGCGATCTGCTGCAGCGCTGCGGTTCTCGCCGCTTGCGCCAAGAAGGACAACACTGCCGCGACTGACACGAGCAGTGCCGTGGCCTCTACTACAACAAGTACCACCACTACCACTACCCCGGCTCCTATCAATCTCGCCGACGTGGCTGGGAAGTGGAACATGCGGTCAGTACCCGCCACGGGGGACACTACTCCGACGACCTTCGTCCTAACCGCGACAGCAACCACCGCGGGCTGGACGATCACCTTTCCCGGGCGAAAGCCGATTGCCGCGAGAGTCACTGTCGCTGGCGACAGCATTATGATGGACGCCGGACCATTTCCGAGCGTGCGTCGCAAGGGAGTGCAGGTAACCACCAACAGTGTGTCGCGCCTCCAGGGCGGAAATATTGTCGGCACCACCACCGCGCACTACAAGGTGAAGACGGCGGATTCAGTGCTGACGCTCAACTCAACGGGTACCCGCGCCAAGTAGTCGACAGCGGGGCGAGTGATGCATGTACGAGCGCTGCTTGCGGCGTCGCTACTTGCGTCCTCGCCCCGTATTGTCGGCGGCCAATCTGCAGCGACCGCGCGTGTCGTCATCGACGCAACGCGCGTCGAAGCTAAGATCAGCCCCACACTCTACGGACAGTTCGCCGAGCTGATGTTCGGCGGTGTCAAGCGCGGAGTGCACGCCGAGCTGCTGCTCGATCGTGGCTTTGAGGAGCCGCCCAATGCGATTGGGCTCCCGCGATATTGGGAGCGCTATCCCGACGACAGAAACGACGACTACGGCCTTCATTTTCGTTGGGACGATTCGGTTGCCTACCCTGTCTCGACGGAGCTCCTGGAACCGCCACCGGTGGAGCACTCGCTCCGGATAGACGCCGGGCCTGGCGTCCTCGAGCGACATGGCGTTTTCCAGCCGCATGTCGCCGTGAATGCCGGGACTTTGTATCGCGGGTACGCCTGGATGAAAACGACCGGCTACACCGGTCGAGTCGTGATGGCGCTCGAGTCCGACGTCGACTCAAGCACCACATACGCACAAACCGAAGCGACGAACATCGCCGGAGATTGGCGGCGGTACGATTTTCTGTTGCGACCAACGCGCTCAGATCCTCTTGCAAGGCTTTCCATCCTCTTTCCCGGAACGGGGAGGGTCTGGCTCGACCAGGTCTCACTCATGCCCGAGACCGCTGTGAGCACCGCCCGACGCGATGTGTTCGAGCGTGTTCGCGCGTTACACCCTGCATTCATCCGCTGGCCTGGTGGCAACGTTGCCCAGGACTACCACTGGCAATGGGGCGTCGGCCCGCGCGACAAGCGCCCTACGTGGATCAACATCTCGTGGGGAAACGAGCCGGAGCCGAGCGACTTTGGCACCGACGAGTTCGTCGAGTTCAGCCGGAGTGTGGGAGCAGAGCCATCGATTACCGTGAACGTTGCGGGGCGCGGCGCGACGCCGGAGGAGGCAGCCGCCTGGGTCCAGTACTGCAATGGTTCGGCGAATTCGAAGTACGGCGCGATGCGCGCCGCGAACGGGCACCCGCAGCCGTTCGGGGTGAAATACTGGGAGATCGGGAACGAAATCTGGGGAAGCTGGGTGCGCGGACACTCGGATGCCGCCACGTACGCGCGCAACTTTCGTGTGTATCACGACGCGATGCGCGCCGTCGATCCAACGATCCGATTCATTGCAGTGGGGGACAACGACCTTGCCTGGAACCGCATCGTTCTCTCCCAGGTTGGTAATCAGATGGACTATCTCGCCATCCATCACTACTTCGGCGGAGATTCGCTCCAGCGGGATATCCACAACCTCGTGGCCCGACCGCTGCATTTCGAGCGCTTCTACGAGCAAGTTGCGGCCCAGATCCGGGAACTCGTTCCCAATCATCCTGTGAGGCTCGCTATCAACGAGTGGGGCCTGGATCTGGCCGAGGCGCGCCAATACTCGATGGACGCGGCGCTCTACGGGGCGAGACTGATGAACGTCTTCGAGCGCTCGGCTCCTCTCGTCGGAATGAGCGCGGTATCGGACATGGTGAACGGCTGGCCGGGCGGCATCGTGCAGGCGGGGCGCACGGGCGTTTTCGTGTCGCCGATTTATTACGTCAACGCGATGTATGCCACGCATCTGGGCGCCGAGCGACTGCGAACGAGTGTCGAAAGCCCCACCTTCAGTTCCTCGCAGGAGGGCCAATCAATTCCGGCCCTTGACGCAGTCGCGAGCCGATCGGCAGACGGCAAGACGATCTACGTGAAGCTCGTCAACACGGATGTGTCGCGCACCCTCGAAACGCGTTTCGAGATACGTGGTGCGAATGTAGCAGGAGTGGGCGAACGCGATCTGCTCGACGCCTCGGCGCCAAACTCGCGCAACGGTTTCGCGACCCCGGACGCCATCGCGCCGCGAAGCGAGCGCTTCGCAGCAGGGCAGACTTTCACAGTGGCCCTTCCCCGACAATCGGTTTCAGTTGTGACGCTGCACATTATCCCGTGAGCGATGCTCGCTCGCGTCATCAATGAGGGAGGCGAAAAATGTTCAGACCAAAAGGACCAGCATGCCAGAGCTGCGGAATGCCGCTGAGCAAAGATCCGCTCGGCGGCGGCACCAACGCCGATGGGAGTCGTACTACTGAGTACTGCAGTCACTGTTACCGGAGGGGCGCATTCACCCAACCGGACATCACGGCCGCTGAGATGACGACGCTCGTCCAAGGGAAGCTGCGCTCGATGCACTTGCCCGGCTTTCTGGCGAGAATGTTTGCGAAGGAAGTTCCGACGCTCCGGCGGTGGAGGAATCAGGGCCGACGAGCCGAGGCTCAGCGAGATCGAGCCAGCGAGTCCGCCGCCGCGCCATAGTCGCAGCGGCCTACCCTGAAACTGGATGTGAGGCGGGTGGGTGAAGCGGCGGAAGCTGCGACTCGATTTCCGAGCGGTGCGGCTCCAACCACGGCGGCAGCACGAGGTGCTCCCCGAGAGAAGCTGGATCCTCGTCGACGGCGAAGCCCGGTCCGTCGGTGGCGAGCTCGAAAAGCACGCCGCCGGGCTCGAGGAAATAGACCGACTTGAACCAGAAGCGGTCGATGACTTCGGTCGGGCGACGACGCGCGCGTTCTATGCGATCGCGCACCTGCAGCTCGGTGTCGACGTCGGGGACCCGCCACGCGACGTGGTGAACGCCACCGGTTCCCCAGCGGCCGCGGTCAGCGTCGGGAATCTCCTGAATCTCGAGGTACCGCCCTGAGCCTCCGCCGTCGAGGCCGAAGGCCGTCCACTCGTTTTCCTGGCCAAGGTCCACAAACCCCAGCACGCCGGTAAGAAAAGCAGCGGTGCTCCCCAGATCGCGCTCCCAAAGTCGAACGGAGTGAAGCCCGCGAATTTGTCGCTCCACCGGAACGGGACTCGCCGACCAGGGTGTGAACGCACGGTCGTCAGCCGTTTCATGAAGCGTGACGGGCAACCCATGCGGATCGGTGAATGGCAACGCCGCAGTTTGCCGACGCGTCTCGACTTCCCCGATCGATACTCCGTGTTCGACCAGGCGCTCCGACCAGTAATCGAGACCGCCGAGTGGAACGGCGAGCGATACTTCCATGGTGAGCCCGATTCCCGCTTTCGCGGGTGGCATCTCCGGCCACGGGAAGAATGTTATGTCGGTGCCGGGATGTCCTTCCCCGTCGGCGTAGAAAAGGTGGTACGTGCCGGGCGAATCCTGGTTGACACTTCTCTTCACGAGACGCATGCCAAGTACGCCGGAGTAGAAGTCGACGTTCTCCTGCACGTCGCCGGCTATGCAGGTCACATGATGAAGTCCACGGATCTCTGACATTGTCTGCAGACTAAGGCTTCAGCGCACTCGTCGCCAGTTCACCTGCCACGCGGGGCGACCTTCATCTCTCTGGACTTCCGGTTCTGCTGACGTAAAATGTCACCAGCGCCGGTTGACAGCCGATTATTCTTGTGCGCGCGAGCCAACCCACCGGCAAGGAGTCCCGGAGGACGACCTTATGCAATCACGATGCAATCACGCCTGGCCGCTGCCGCGGCGCTTGCCCTGACCGCCGGACTCAACGACTGCGCATCCGCGAGCACTACCGTCGCCAATAGCGCGCAGACGAGCAAGGTGGTGGCAGTCACGGAAAACACCGTGCTCACGCGGCGTGAGACCGCGCCCCATGAGGACGTCGTCGTTCTGGTCTCACCAGATTCGGTGTTGACGGCGCTTCGGGCAGCCTACGCCGACATCGGAGTAGAGGTGAAGTATTTCGACCCCGCCGCCCGCGAGATCGGCAATCTCGAATTCGTGAGAACGCGCAAGCTGGCGGGACGGCCGCTCAGCGAGTTCGTGAACTCCGGCTGGACCGTAACCGGACTGGCGGCGGACAGCTATCGGGTCACGATGCTGCTGGTTTCGACGGTGAAGGTGGAGGGAGGCAGCTCGAGAGTCGAGACGCGGTTCCAGTCTCGAGCCGACGACCCCGCACACGGAACTTCAGCGGGCGCAATGGGGTGCCAGTCGCTCGGTACTCTGGAGCAGATGCTGCACGCAGCGCTCAGAGACAAGCTCGGGCGATAGTCCGTCGTGGTCCCATCATGGCCCGAGCGCCCGCGTCGCGAGCTCGCCATCGACGCGTGCAATGAAGTTGGAGACCGTTAGTACATCCTGCTTCTTCCCCGCCCCGCGCACCCTGAGCGCGATAGAGTCGGCCTCGGCTTCGCGCTTCCCGACAACTGCCATGTAGGGGATCTTCATCATCTCGCCCTCACGGATGCGGTAGTTCAACGTGTCCGAGCGGTCGTCGAGATGCACGCGCACTCCTCGTGCCTTGAGGCGCTCGACCACTGACTGCGCAAATCCCTTAACCTCATCAGCGATTGGAATCACGCGCACCTGCTCCGGTGCCAGCCAGAGCGGAAACGCGCCGGCGTAGTGCTCGATCAATCCTCCCACGAATCTTTCCATCGAGCCGACGAGGACGCGATGCAGCATGGTCGGCCGATGGGGCGAGTTGTCGGCGCCGGTGTACTCCAGGCCGAATCGTTCGGGGAGATTGAAGTCGAGCTGCACTGTAGGCCCCTGCCACTTTCGTCCAATCGCATCGATCAGCTTGAAGTCGAGCTTCGGACCATAGAACGCGCCGCCGCCCTCGTCGAGCGTGTATTCCTGTCCGCGCTTTCGTAGAACTTCGGCCAGAGTTTGTTCCGCCTGCTTCCACTGCTCCGGGCTGCCCAGCGCCTTATCGGGGCGAGTGGCGAGCTCAATGGTATACGGATAGCCGAAGGTCTTGAGCATCTCGTCGCACAGGTCGAGCAAGCGCTCGACCTCGGACGGCACCTGCTCCAGCGTACAGAAAATGTGCGCGTCGTCCTGAGTGAAGCCCCGCACGCGCATCATCCCGTGCAAAACTCCGCTTCGCTCGTAGCGATAGACCGCTCCGAACTCGGCGTACCGGATCGGCAAGTCGCGATACGATCTCGGGTGCGCCTGGTAGATGCAAATATGTCCGGGACAGTTCATGGGCTTAGGACGATAGCCGGTGCCCTCTACATCCATCGCGCCGAACATGTTCTCCTTGAAGTTCTCGAGGTGCCCGGAGATCTGAAAGAGGCGCTCGTTCATGATGTGCGGCGTGTAGACGAGGTCGTAACCGTGACGGAGAATGAGTGCTCTCTCGTACTCCTCGATCTCGTTGCGGATGATCGCGCCCTTGGGATGCCACAGAATGAGGCCAGGTCCGACGCGCGGATCGGTCGAGTACAAGTCGAGCTGATGCGCGAGCACGCGGTGGTCGCGCCGCTTTGCCTCCTCCAGCTGATGGAGGTGAGCCTCGAGATCTTCCTTCCTGAAGAACGCCGTCGCGTAGATGCGCTGCAGCATCTGCCGGTGCTCGTCGCCGCGCCAGTACGCGCCGGCGGTGTGCAGAAGCTTGAAGTTCTTGAGGTACGAGGTGTCGGGAACGTGCGGTCCCTTGCAGAGATCGATGAATGGACCGTCCGTATAGGTCGAGATGATCTCGTCGTCGGAGAATTCGCCCAGGCGCTCGAGCTTGAGTGGGTCGTCGGCGAAGCGCTTCCGCGCTTCCGTTTGCGAGACCTCTTCGCGGACGAATGGGAATTTCTCCGCGATCACCTTCTTCATTTCCGACTCGAACTTGTCGAGATCCTCGGGAGTAAAAGGCTCCTTTACTTCGAAGTCGTAGTAAAAGCCGTCTTCGATCGCGGGGCCGAAGCCGATTTTGGCGTCGGGTCGGAGCCGGCGCACAGCAGTAGCGAGAATGTGCGCGCCCGAGTGTCGGAGCACGGCGAGCGACTCGGGATCTTTCTCCGTAATTACCCGGAAATCTCCGCCTTTGCGCAACGGAGTATTCAGATCCAGCACCTCTCCGTCTACTACGACCGCGATCGCATCGCGCAGCAGCCTCGGCCCAATCGATGCGACGATGTCGCGCGGCAGAGCGCCTTCGGGAGCTTCACGGGTGGCGCCGTCGGGGAGCCTCAGCGTCAACATTTTGGTATAATTTCGAGTACTGCGGATGGCCTTTATTTTGCTCCCCGTTAAGCTATCGTTTGCAGAAACCCTTCGCTACAGGCACCCTATGTCCCCCTTCCGTTATCGTGACGAGCCACCTTACATCTACGATGAAGAAGAAGAGGAATCTTCTTCGCGTAACGCACTCTATATTGCCATCGGGGCGGCAGCCGGCTTTGCGGCCGGTGTGCTAATGGCAGAGCGATTCGGAGGCTTCAAGGGATTGACGGACAGGATCAAGGACACGTTCGGCGGCGGAGCCGGTGAGGAGGAGAACGTCGACTACGAAGGCCTCGACGAAGACGAGTTCGACCCCGACTTCGACGATGAAGTCGATACGCCGAAATCATCTCTGAACGGTGCAGAAGAGCTGGAAGAACGAGTACTCGAAGCGTTCAGAAATGATCCGACACTCTGTGAGCGGGCGGTGGATATCGGCGCCGTGGAAGACGGAATAATCGAGCTCACGGGTTGGGTCAACTCCGACGAAGAAGCGCATCAGGCCGTCGTCGTCGCGCGGGGAGTGCCGGGAGTGGAGACGGTGGTGAACCGGCTCGTGATTCGCACTGACGAAGCCCTGTTCGGCGACGCCGCGCATCGCTACGAGGATGGCGATCCGGCATTCACCGAGCGCCACTGGGAAGGCCAGCAGGTAGGAACAGGCCGCAGGAGACAGGGAAACTCTACAGAAGTCGATCGCCACGCCGATCCGCGCAATGTTCTCGAGGATCGTTCGCTCAAGGAAGATCGCGCATTCATGGCCGCGGCGGATGAGATTCCGGACACAGCGGAGCGCCGCACGAAGACCAAGAAAGCGGCGCGTGGTGGTAGGAACGACGGTTCGGCTGTGGCGCCGAGCGGAGTTCCGAAGGCGGATCACGTCGCTGAACCTGACAGCGGGCCCGACGACCTTCCGAGACCGCGACCCAAGGCGTAACGCGGCGTTGCGGTGCTGGGGGAGTTGAGCCCGCACGGCGCGGCGCATACCTGTCGCTCGTGCCCGCTCGCCCCTCAGCACCACACATCTTACCTCGGATAGCATAGCGCGCGCGGTCTTACCCGCGAAAATGGCGCCGGTTAACTTGCGCCGGAGATGAGCACAACACAGGAACTTCACGACCTGCCGGCACAGTACGTCCCCGACCAGACCGAGCGCGCCATTTACGAGCGCTGGGTCGAGGCGGGAATATTTTCGGCCGGCGAAAAGCGGAGCAAGCGCAACGGCGGCGATCGCGATCCGTTCGTGATCATCATGCCACCGCCCAATGTGACGTCAGTGCTGCACATGGGCCACGGTCTCAACAATACCGTGCAGGACGTAATCATCCGCTGGCGCCGGATGGCGGGAGACGACGCGCTCTGGCTGCCCGGCATCGATCACGCAGGCATCGCTACCCAGAACATCATCGAGCGGCAGCTAGCCGAGGAAGGAAAGACGAAGTTCGATCTCGGGCGACAAGCCTTCGTCGAGCGCACGATCAGCTTCGTCGAGCAGACGGGCGGCGAGATTCTGCAGCAGTTGCGCGCAATCGGCGCGTCATGTGACTGGAATCGGACAGCCTACACGCTGTCACCCGAGCTTTCCCGCGCGGTTCGCGAAGCATTCGTCCAGCTGTACGACCGCGGGCTGATTTATCGCGGCCACAGAGTCATTCACTGGTGTCCTCGCTGCCTCACGTCACTCAGCGACGAAGAGGCTCAGCACGGCGAAGAAACGGGCAAGCTGTACCACATCGCCTATCCCATCGTCGGCGCAAAGGGTAACGCCAGTCTTACAGTTGCAACTACTCGTCCCGAAACCATGCTCGGCGATGTTGCTGTCGCGGTTCATCCGGACGATGAGCGTTACAAGAAACTCATCGGCAAATCGGTGCTCCTGCCGATCGCAAACGTCGAGATTCCGATCATCGCCGACGAGTACGTCGACCCGGCGTTCGGAACCGGCGTCGTGAAGATCACGCCCGCGCACGACTCGAACGATTTCGAGGTCGGCATGCGGCACAAGCTGCCGATGCCGGTAATCATGGCGCCCGACGGGACCATGGAGAATGTCGCGGACGCCGACTCGCGCGTTCCCGCCGAGCTGGTCGGCGTCGACAGATTCGAGGCGCGCGAGCGTATCGTGGAATCACTCGAGAAATCGGGCCTCCTCAAGAAAGTAGAGCCGCATCAGCATGCGGTGCGTCATTGCTACCGCTGTGACACCGTGGTCGAGCCAAGGCTATCCGATCAGTGGTTCGTCAAGATGGAGCCGCTCGCCAAACCGGCGCTCAAGGCCGTGCGCGATGGCACCATACGCATTCTGCCGGAGAGGTGGGAGGCCGTATACATCAACTGGCTCGAGAACATCCGTGACTGGAACATCTCGCACCAGCTGTGGTGGGGACACCGGATTCCGGTTTGGTACTGCGAAAAGTGCGACAGACAGATCGTGAGCCGCACCGATGTCACCGCTTGCGACAAGTGCGGCGGACCTGTTCGGCAGGATGAGGATGTGCTCGACACGTGGTTCTCCTCCTGGCTATTCCCGATCTCCACTCTCGGCTGGCCCGACAAGAGCGCAGCTCCGCTCGTCGCGTTTTATCCGACTGATGATCTCATAACCGCGCCGGAGATCCTTTTCTTCTGGGTGTCGCGCATGATCATGGCCGGCTACGCGTTCATGGACGCCCAGCCGTTTCATACGGTTTACCTCCATGGAACTGTTCGCGACACACATCACGTGAAGATGTCCAAGTCGCTGGGCAACGGCATCGATCCGTTGGATGTGGTCGCGAGCTACGGCGCCGACGCGCTTCGCTACACTGTGATCGCCGGAATGGGGATGGGAGCCGACCTGGTCCTCGACCCTCAGGATCTCGAGCGATCCTTTGCGCCTGGCCGGAACTTCGCGACCAAGCTGTGGAACATCGGACGGTTCCTTCTCGCAAACGTCGGCACATCACCAGTGAGAAGCGTCGACGAGCTGTTAGACGGTGAGCTGACGCTCGCCGACCAGTGGATACTCGGCCGATTGAACGCGACGATTTTCGAGTGCGATGCCGCGCTCGGGCGCCCGCGACCCACAAAAGGAAAGTGGCGCCCCGAAGAACGGTACTCCGGTCTACGCCTCAGCGAATACGCCGAGGCGGCGCGACGCTTCGTGTGGAACGACGTTGCTGACTGGTATCTCGAAACCACGAAGGGACGGATCGGCGCCGGCGGCAGCGATAGCGAGGTCGCGCGTGCAGTGCTCACCCACGTGTTCGACTACGCCTTGCGTCTCCTGCATCCCATCATGCCGTTCATCACGGAGACGCTTTGGCAGCGCCTTCCCTTCCCGGTGGCCGCTGACCGCTGCGAGTTCCTGGCGATCGCGCCCTGGCCGTTGGGGCATCTGCCCCCGAAAAGTGAGATTGAGTCGATATCCCGGTTCGACCTGGTGCGCGAAGCAGTCAGTGCGATTCGGCAGATTCGCTCTGACTACGCCATACCTCCCGGCAAGTCGATCGAAGCCTTCGTCAAGTCGCCCGCGAACGGACAGCTCTTCACTGACCACGCGCGCCTAATCGGCCAGCTGGCACGGGCCGTAGTGAACATCAGCGCGGCTCCCGCCGACTCCGCAGCCGCCCACTCGGTACTCGCCGACGGCAGCGAGCTCGTCGTCCCACTCGGTGGGGTCGTGGATCTGTCAAAGGAGTGCGGCAAGCTGCGCGGAGAGCTCGAGCAGCTGGAGACTCAGCTGGAGTCGTTGTCTAAGCGCTTGCGCAATGAAGGGTTTCTCAGTCGAGCGCCCGCTGCGGTGGTCGAGTCGGAGCGCGAGAAAGAAGACGAGTGGATCAAGCGGCGCGAGCAGCTCGCTGAAAAGGTAAAAGCGCTTTGCGGCGGCTGATCGCCGCCGTGCTGCTCGGACTGGCGTGCGCTTCTCCCGGTATGCCCCCAGGCGGACCGCCGGACGTGGCGCCTCCGCAAATCGTCGCGATAATCCCCGACTCCGGGAGCGTCGGCGTCAAACCGAAGGAAGTGCTCTTTCGATTCGACGAAGTCGTAGCAGAGAGACCACCCGGGGTCACTACCCTCTCTGATCTGTTCCTTATTTCCCCGCGCGACGGAGTCCCCGTTGCCTCGTGGCACCGCGATGTAATCGCCGTCAAGCCCACGCACGGCTGGCGGGCGAACACTCCATACACCGTGATAATGATGCGCGGACTCGCCGACATCCGGGGAAACGTGCGCAAGACCGGGGCGACGACTTTTTTCTCGACGGGTCCGACAATTCCTCGAACGCGCATCTCCGGCAACGCGTTCGATTGGGTGAGCGGCGCTCCGGCGGTTGGGGCGCTGATCGAGTCCTTTGTACCACCGGACAGCATTCATCCGTACGTCGCGCTCGCGGACTCGAGCGGCACATTCCTGCTCGAACACCTGCCGCCCGCCCGATATAAGGTGAGGGGGTACATCGATCGCAACAAGAACCTCGGGATCGATCCGAGTGAGCCGTGGGACAGCACCACAGTCAATCTCGCCGACAGTGTCCGCATTGAACTGCTGTTGTTCACACACGATTCCGTCCCGCCACGGATTCGGGATGTCGCCATGGTTGACTCTCTGACCCTGATGGTGACGTTCGACAAGCCAGTGGATCCGGCACAGACTCTCACCGCTGCGAACTTTGCTATCATTGGACCTGACTCAGCTCCAGTTCCGATCGTGAGTGCAAGCCCCGCAGCGAAGGACACGACAACGAAGACCAGAGCTCCGGCTCAAGCGCCAATTCTTCGGGCCCCGCCGCCTCTTCGAACGCCCGTGACTCCTCGCGCTGACACAACCATGGCTCTGAAGCCCGTGATGTCGCGCCCCGCACCGATTTCGAGCGCGATCATCAAACTGCGCCATCCTCTGACTCCGAAATCTGTGTATCGCGTACACGCCATCGGGCTCCGCGGACTGCTCGGACATACGGGCGACAGCGAACGGGCCTATACCGCGCCATCGCCTCCGCCACCGGCTGCTCCCAAACCAGCAGCGGCTCCGCCTGTGTCACCTCCCCCCGTCAAGAAATGACGGATCCGCGACGCGACCTTCCCAGTGTGAACACGCTGCTCGAAAGCGCGGGCGTGCGCTCTCTGCTCGAGCAGCATCCGAGACGCGTTGTTCTCGAAGCAGTGAGAAGCGCAGTCGACGCCGCCCGCGATCGGGGTGATGCCCAGCAGAGCGAACAGCAATGGGTCGCAAGCATCGCGTCTGCGGTTCAGAGTCTCAGCCAGCCTTCTCTCCGTCGAGTGATCAACGCGACCGGTGTTGTGCTCCACACCAACCTCGGCCGCGCACCGCTCGCTGAATCCGCGGTGCAAGCAATAGCGCACATAGCCGCTGGCTTCAGCAACCTCGAGTACGACGTCGAAACTGGCGAGCGCGGCTCGCGGTACTCGCACTGTGTTGGCCTGCTGTGCCAGCTCACTGGCGCCGAGGACGCTCTCGTAGTCAACAATTGCGCAGCGGCGATGGTGCTGGCGCTCAACACGTTGGCGCAGAAAAAAGAAGTTCTCGTCTCTCGCGGTGAGCTGGTTGAAATCGGCGGCAGCTTCCGTATTCCCGATATCATGGCGCGCGCAGGGGCGAAGTTGGTTGAAGTGGGGACGACGAATCGCACCCACGACGACGACTATCGCCGCGCCATCACTCCGAAGACCGCGGCGATCGTCAAGGTGCATCGAAGCAACTTCGCGATCGAAGGATTCACATCGGACGTGGGTGTCGACCGGCTCGCGTTCATCGCCTCCGAACACGGTTTGCCGGTGATTCACGATCTCGGCAGTGGACTGATGGTCTCGCTCGACGAATACGGACTCACAGGTGAGCCGACGGCAGGGATGGCGCTGGAGTCGGGCGCATCACTCGTGCTGATGAGCGGAGACAAGCTGCTGGGCGGCCCGCAGGCGGGCATAATTCTCGGGGCCGCCGACTTGATGGCGAAGCTTCGCAAGAATCCATTGGCGCGGGCGATGCGAGTCGACAAGCTCACAATCTCCGCTCTGGAGGCGACGCTCAGACTCTATCTCGAGCCCGGGCGCGCTTTTAAGGAGATTCCGGTTCTGGCGATGTTGACTGCACCGGTGACAGAGATCGAGTTGCGGGCCGAGTCCGTTGCTGCCAAGCTGCGCGCGGTTGGAATCGAAGCGAAGGTCCAGGAATCCAGCGCCAGCGTCGGAGGGGGCGCGTTCCCCACGGCAGCGATCCGCTCGCGCGCGATTGTGTTGTCAAGGAATCCCGAGGAAACGGAAAAGAAGCTTCGGCTCGGCGAACCGGCAGTTATCGGTCGCATCTCCGACGGGACGCTCTTGCTCGATTTGCGCAGTGTCTTGCCGAGCGAGGACGACCTCCTCGCCCACGCCGTCAGGAAAGCGACCCAATGATGCAACGCCCCGAAGCGGTTTTTCTCGACCGCGACGGCACGGTCATGGAAGACGCACACTACATCAAATCACCGGATCAGGTGCAGCTCATCCCGGGCGCTGCAGAGGCAGTCAAGAGAATCAACAATGAGAGGGTTCCGGTGATCGTGATTACGAATCAGTCCGGAATTGGACGCGGGCTGTTCACGGTCAAGGATTACGAAGCCGTGAAGAATCGCTTCGAATCGCTGCTCGCCCAGCACGGCGCGCACATCGACGCGAGCTACTACTGTCCGGATCACCCGAGGAAGACCGGCCCGTCGACGTGCCGCAAGCCGGCGACGAAGATGTTCGAGGACGCACTTCGCGACTTCAATCTGGAGCCGGCGGATGTCGCGTACGTTGGTGACCGCTGGCGTGATGTCGCCGCGTCGAGGAAGCTCGGCGGACGCGGAATCATGATCTCCTCGCCCATGACCACCGACGAAGATCGGCGCAAGGCGCAGGAGGACGGAATCGAGATGGCTACCTCGCTTCCAGTCGCAGTAGATATGCTTTTCGGTCTTACTGAGAAGGACGGCTCGGCGTAAAATCGGGGATGCCGTCACGACTTGCCGTGCTCGTGTCCGGGCGCGGCTCAAATCTCCAGGCAATCATCGAGCACTTCGACAATCTCGCGCGTGAGCGGGTGGCCAAGGTCGTGCTCGTAGCTTCGAACCGTGCGGAGTCTCCCGCCCTCATTCGCGCCGCCACGGCTTCCATTGATATCGCTCAATTCAATGCGGCGGACGACGGTTCCGAGCTCCTCGGTTTGCTGCGCAAATTCAGGATCGACCTCGTCGTACTGGCTGGGTACCTCAAGCGAATTCAGCCCGCGGTAATAAATGAATACGCGGGCCGCATCGTCAACATTCACCCCGCGCTCCTTCCCGCGTTTGGCGGCGAAGGCATGTACGGTGCACGCGTTCACGAAGCCGTGATCGCTTCTGGCGCCAAAGAGACCGGAGTCACGGTCCATCTCGTCGACGACGAGTACGATCGTGGCCCCATCGTCGCCCAGTGGCGAGTGCCGGTGAATCAAGGTGATACCGCCGAGTCATTGGCGGCGCGAGTGCTCGCCGTCGAGCACGTGGTGTATCCTCGCGCTGTGGAAATGGTCGCGATCTTACAACAAATCGAATCGAAACGAACCGACTGATATGCCGACTGCCCTGCTCTCCGTTTCAGACAAGACCGGCGTCGTCGATTTCGCGCGCGGCCTGACCAAATTGGGATGGGATCTGATCTCGACCGGCGGCACGGCCAAGGCGTTGAGAGCCGAAGGGCTGAACGTGCGCGATGTCAGCGAAGTCACTCATTTTCCGGAGATGCTGGACGGAAGAGTGAAGACCCTGCACCCGGCCGTCCACGGAGCACTCCTCGCGCGACGGGATTTGCCCGAGCACATGAAGGCGCTCGCGGAGCACAACATCGCTCCGATAGATCTTGTCGCGGTCAACCTTTATCCGTTCGAGGAGACCGCTGCGCGCCGGGATGCCAAGCCGGAAGATGTCATCGAACAGATAGACATCGGTGGACCCTCGATGCTTCGTTCTGCCGCAAAGAACTACGCCTCGGTTACAGTCATCGTTGATCCCGCCGATTACGGACGCGTTCTCGCCTCCCTCGAGGCGGAGGACGAGGACCTGGATCTGCGGCGCCTGCTTGCGGAGAAGGCGTTTGCGCGGACCGCTGCGTACGACGCAGCGATCGCCCACTGGTTCGCCGGCGAGAGGTCGGAAATTTTTCCCGACCGCATCGCCATTCCGCTGGAGCGAGAGACAACCCTCAGGTACGGTGAGAACCCTGGCCAGCAAGCAGCGTTTTACGTCGAACACCACAAGGACGGAATCGCCGCCCTCGAGAAGAAGGGGGGGAAGGAGCTTTCCTTCAACAATCTGCTCGACCTGGAAGGAGCTTTATTCGCCACCGATCCATTCGTGGGCGAAACGTGTTGCGCCATCGTCAAGCATACGAGCCCGTGCGGGCTCGCAACCGGCGCAACCGCGCTCGACGCGTACAAGAAGGCACTGGCGTGTGATCCCGTTTCCGCGTTCGGATCCGTGATCTCGTTCACGGTTCCGCTCGACGACGAGACAGCGGAGGCAGTTTCCAGTCTTTTCGTCGAGTGCATCGTGGCGCCAAAAATCAGCGCGGGAGCCCTCGAGATATTGGGCCGCAAGAAAAATCTTCGGGTGCTGGAAGGCCAGGCACGGTGGCGCGAAGAGGCGCTCGACTACAAGCGGGTGCGCGGCGGTTTTCTGGCGCAGGAGCGGATAGCGCGCGACGGTCGGAGAGAGGATTGGCGCGTGGTAACCAAGCGCCAGCCCACAGACACCGAGGTAAAAGACCTGCAATTCGCGTGGGGCGCGGTGGGGAGCGTCAAATCGAACGCGATAGTTCTCGCGCGTGATGGGGCGACCATAGGGATCGGCGCAGGCCAAATGTCACGCGTCGATGCCGCGTTCCTCTCCGTTCACAAGGCGCGCCTCGCCGGGCACGACACGAGAGGATCGGTTATGGGCTCGGACGCATTCTTCCCGTTCCGTGACGGCGTTGAGCAGGCGGCGGAAGCGGGCGTCAGCGCGATCGTTCAGCCCGGCGGCTCGGTACGCGATGAGGAGGTCATTCAGGCTGCCAACGAATTCAACATCGCAATGATCTTTACCGGCATGCGCCAATTCAGGCACTAACTATGACGGCCAACTCGCGAAACACGGAGGAAGAGCTCGACTACCGGCCGTCGTATCTGGCGGCGGCGATAGCGTCGGCGCTGGTGTTCCTGCTCTATCTCGTCACGTTGGCTCCATCAACCGCGATGTGGGACACTAGCGAGTACATCGCCGCAGCGTACGACCTCGGAATCCCCCATCCGCCCGGCAATCCATTCTTCGTCATACTCGGTCGCTTCTTCGCGATACTGCCAATCGCGCCGAATGTCGCGATGCGGATCAACATTCTGGCCGCACTCTGCAGCGCGGGTGCGGCCGGGATGTGGTTCCTCATCACGGAGCGCGTGCTGGTGGGTTGGCTCCCCGAGCGCTGGCAGAGAATCGTCGGCGGCTCGCTCGCGGCTCTGATCGGCGCGACGGCGTTCACCGTCTGGGCGCAGTCGGTCGTCAACGAAAAAGTCTACACTGTTTCGCTGCTGGGGCTGGCACTGGTGTCGTGGCTCATCGTTCGCTGGTGCGACGATCCGGACGGACCGAGAGCGGACAGGCTCCTCGTCCTCATCGCGTTCGTGAGCGGGTTGGGCTACGCGAACCACATGGCCGGCTTTCTCGCGCTGCCGGCGGTGGCCGTGGCCGTGATCATCCGCCGTCCTCGCACACTGATTCGGTGGAAGCTTCTGCTAGCGATAGCCGGAGCCCTCGCGCTCGGGATGACTCCATTTCTCATGCAACCTCTGCGCGCCGCACACTTCCCAGGTATCAACGAGGGTGAACCAACTGGCTGCGCGACGCGCATCGGAGTTGCCTGCACGTTCAGCAGTGCAACCTACGATCGCTTCATGTACAACTTCAATCGCGGTCAGTACGGCAAGCCCGCGCTCAGTGACAGACAAGCTCCTTTCATCGCGCAGATCGAGATGTGGTGGCTGTACTTCCGGTGGCAGTGGCTCCGCGATCCCTTCAACAGCCATCAACCGTTTCAGAGAATGCTCGCTGTGCTCTTCCTGCTTTTGGGTGGGCTCGGCGGATACGTCCATTGGAAGCGCGATAGAAGATCGTTCTCGTACTTCGGCCCGTTGATGCTGACGGTGACGCTGGCGCTCATTTATTACATGAATTTCAAGTACGGCGCGTCGCAGTCACCGGAGCTGAGCGACACGGTCGCGCGCGAGGTTCGAGACCGCGACTATTTCTACCTATGGAGCTTTTCCGCCTGGAGCGTCTGGGCCGCGCTCGGGCTGGTCTACGTGTGGGAGACGATTGCCGCGCTGATCGGGTCCGAAAAAGTTCGACTCGGAGCCGAGACCCTCGATCTGCCGCGCCCCAGGAGCTGGCTGCTCGCTACTCCAGTACTCGCCATCGCATTCGTTCCCCTTTTCGCCAACTGGAGATCCGCATCTCGCGCCGGTCAAACCGACACAGCCGACTTTGCGGAGGATCTCCTCAATTCCGTCGAGCCATACGGAATTCTGATCACGTCGGGCGACAACGACACCTTTCCGCTCTGGTACGCACAGGAAGTCGAGGGAATTCGACGCGATGTGATAGTCGCCTGTCTCTCGCTGCTCAGAACCGATTGGTACACGCGCCAATTGTTGCGACGCCCGATTTATGAATACGATTCAGTGCACGGGCCGGCGATCTATCGAGGGAAGATCTGGAAGAAGCCCAGCGGGCCGCCGCTCAAGCTGACGATGGATCAGGCTGACGCGGTGCCATCGGTAATCCAGCTCAGCGCGCCGCAGACCTTCCGGAAAGAAGGCACCGACATCGTTGCTACGATCAACCCCCGCAACTACGGAGATTTCACCGGACTCGAGCGCGACGATCTTTTCGTCCTGTACATGATCCGCGACGGCTATCCAGAGCGCCCGTTCTTTTTCAGTCGCACCTCGGGCGGATATCCGGAGGAAATGGGCTTCGCGCCGTACACGGTGACGGTCGGTCTTGCCCGAAAGCTGGTACCCAGGATCCCCAAGCCCGGAAACGGAATTGTCTCCACCGCGGGCGAAGGCTGGTTCGACGCACTGACAACGCGCGCATTGTGGGAAACGGTATTCAAGGCTCCCGCGTCATTAGCTAAGCGGGATCTGTGGGTCGATCGGCCGTCTGCCGGCATTCCCTATCTTTACGTGAGAACCGGTCTCGAGCTCACTGCAGCGCTGGCGCAATTGGGCCTGAGCGACGAAGCCACGCGCATCCACGCGCAAACGGAACGAATCGCGCGGGCGACACAGCTCGAAGATCTGTTAGCGAGTGGATCGAGATAGCGCGTTGCCCGTGTAGTTGGCCGCTCTTATCTTGAGAGTTCTGGAGGGTTGGCATAAGGGCTATTGCACCAGTCTTGAAAACTGGCGCCCGCAATGGCTTTGGGGTTCGAATCCCTCACCCTCCGTCGACTACTCGCGAGAGCTACCCGACCAACATCGGTAGCTCTCGCTTCGCTCCCCAAAATGCTTTACTGCCCGGGGGCTTTGGGTGCGGGCCCGAGCCGCGCCAGTCTCGCCTTCATCGTG
>CATPBD010000112.1 GCA_955652265.1 uncultured Gemmatimonadaceae bacterium
TATCTCAAGTCCTACTTCCCATCGCCAAGCGCGTAGGCCGTAACCGCGGGGCCCCCTCCCCCTCCTCATCTTCCCGTTCAGTTCCCAAATCTCCGAGGGGAGCGGGAGCAAGAACGGCGAGCTCGGCGTCCCGGTTTTTCGCGGAGGCCGATCTCTCGAAAGTCCGCACTGTTCCAATCAAGCAACGCCCGAACAAAGTTGCAGCGGCAGAGTTTGCGTCGCCCCCCGGCAAGGATCGGAGCTTCGCGGCGTTCCTCAAATCACTTCCCGACGTTCTTGTTGCGCGTGATTTCCTTCGCGTCGTCGACGCAGTCGCGTCAGCAAAAAGAAATGGTCGCGCCGTAGTCGTCATGCTGGGCGGGCACATCGTCAAAACCGGGCTCGCGCCGCTTCTCATCGACCTCATGAATCGCGGCGTCATTACCCACCTCGCGATGAACGGATCGGCCGCGATCCACGACTACGAGATCGCGCGCTTTGGCGCCACGTCGGAAGATGTTGCCCGCGGACTGGTAGATGGAACTTTTGGAATGGCGGAAGAAACCGGTCGCGGAATGAACGAGGCGTTCACAGCCGGGATGAAGAACGGTTGGGGGATGGGTGAGGCTCTAGCGCGCTCGCTCGAAACACCCCCGCTGTCGAATCCGGATTTGTCGGTGATGCTCTCGGCCCACCGACTTGGGATTCCCTGCACCGTCCACGCGGCGCTGGGCGCCGAGATCATTCATCAGCACCCGGCCACAAATGGTGCCGCAATCGGTGACACGAGTCACCGGGATTTTCGCAGACTCGCGGCGTCGCTGCCAGCGCTACACGACGGTGGCGTGGTGCTCAACCTCGGGAGCGCCGTGATAATGCCCGAAGTTTTTCTCAAGGCGCTGACGATTGCGCGCAATCTGAACCACGGCAAACCTACCGGATTCACGACGTGCGATCTCGACATGCAGCGCCACTATCGTCCGCGAGTGAACGTCGTGCAGCGCCCGACTCAGGGGAGCGGGAAGGGCTACGAGATAACCGGCCACCATGAGATAATGGTGCCGTTGTTGGTCTGGGGGGTCGTCGAGGCGATCGAAAAGGGCGGGTAACTATGAGCTGCAACGGAGAACTAGCTGCTACCCGCTCCCCGCTGAGCGCTTCCCGCTAATCGCTGCTGACGACGGGACAGTCCCCGTAGCCCTTCAGAAACGCGGGACCAAATCGTTTCTCAAGCCCGCGAACGCATGTCTCGACGTTTGCGGCTAGTAGCGGTGAGCGTGTAGCGGGCAGCGGGTAGCAGCGCAGTTTTCGAACAGCCATGCAGTCGGATTTAGTACCGAATTTAGTACCGAGTGAGCCTCGTCCCCGCGAATCTCTCCTTGAGTCTCTCCGCGGTTCCAGGACTGAGCACCCGAATCCCAACGTACAGCAGCCCGCCGACAATGAGTACCTTGAGCGCGAGTCCCACTATGAAGAAGGTGAGACCAACCAGGCCGCCGAATAACTTGAACACCATGCCCACGGCAAAGAGGCCCAGCATGGCGAATAGGCCGATCATAAAGATGGCGCGTAACATGAAGTTCTCCGAAACGGTGACAGTTATCACTACGCTACACCGTGGCGGCGGGTTTCAGAAGAGGCAGATAAGCTGACGGCCGAGGTTATCGTCGTCGGCGGCGGGTTGATCGGCCTCGCGAGCGCGATAGCTGTCGCTGAGCGTGGACTGTCCGTTACACTGGTCGGGGAGCGGCGACCCGGCGAAGCCTCCCCCGCCGCAGCGGGGATGTTGGCGCCGTCCGTCGAGCGTGCCGTTGGGCCGGCCTACGATTTTGGGATAGCCGCCCGCGATCGGTATCCGGCCTACGTCGAGTTGCTCGCCGAGCGAACCGGGATTCGCGTACCGCTCAACCGACTCGGCATCCTTCAGGTCGGGCTCAGCGAAAAAGGCGTCAAGGGACTGAAAAAAACAGCATTGCCCACCAACCGGTGGCTCGACCCAAAGGAGCTCCGGGAGCTGGAGCCCGCGCTCTCGCACGCCAAGGGCGCAATGTTCAACCCGAATGACGGCGCTGTCGACAACACCGTCCTTCTATCGGCGCTCAGGAAGCTGGTCGCCACTGGCACGCGCGTCACGACAATGGACGACGCAGTGACAGGGATCGAGTCCAGTGAATCGTCAACGACTGTCAAGACAAGCTCGGGCGCGAAGTACAGTGCTCGCTACGTCGTCCTCGCGGCCGGAGCCTGGGTTGGACGAATTCCCGGATCTCGATTTGCTCGCGCTGTCGAGCCCGCCCGCGGCCAGCTCGTCTCTTATTCAACCGCTCCGTTGCGCCACGTAGCATACGGGCCTCGAGGCTATGTCGTCCCGCGCGATGAGTCGACGATTGGAGGCAGCACCATGGAAAGCGTCGGCTTCGACGCGAACACGACGGACGAAGGCATCGAAAAAGTTCGGTCTGCGTCGGAAGAGATCTGCCCGAGTCTCTCACTGAGCAAAACCGGTAGCTCATGGGCCGGCCTTCGCCCCGTGACTCCCGACATGCTGCCGATTCTTGGTCGCGACCCTGAATATCGATCGCTCATTTATGCCTGCGGTCACTCGCGAAACGGCGTGCTGATGGCCCCCCTGACGGGGGATATAATCGCCGATCTCGTGACGGGAGCACCACTTAGCCTCGATCTGTCACAATTTCGCCCCGACAGGTTTTGATGTAGATTCCCTAAGCTCGACGGACTCTCTCCTCCCCGCGAGGCGCAAACAATTCCAGATACTCTTTATCAGATCATGGGGCGCCACGGGGCGGAACCGCTCCCGGAGCGGAAGCCGTCGTGGCTCAAGGTGAGAGCACCCGGAGGCCCCAACTACATGCGCCTCAAGCACTTGATGCGTGAGCTCGACCTTCATTCGGTGTGCGAAGAAGCGCATTGCCCAAACGTCGGCGAGTGCTGGGAGCACGGCACCGCAACGTTCATGATTCTGGGCGACGTGTGCACCAGAAACTGCGCCTACTGCGCCGTCGCCCACGGCCGTCCCCCCAAGTACGACATCGCCGAGCCTTATCGCGTCGCGAAGGCGATCTCCCAGATGGGGCTGCAGCACGCAGTGATCACGTCTGTCGACCGCGACGACCTTCCCGACTTCGGCGCCTGGGTCTTCGCGGAAACGATTCGCCAGATTCACGAGAAGGTTCCTGGCTGTTCCGTCGAAGTTCTAGTACCAGATTTTCAGGGCAACGAAGACAGCATTCGCACCGTACTCGATGCAGGGCCCGAGA
>CATPBD010000113.1 GCA_955652265.1 uncultured Gemmatimonadaceae bacterium
CGGTGGGTCCTTATTGCATTCGGCAAGGCGAGGGCCACGCTACAGTCGGGGCAGCGTCACTCCTTGTTGCCCCTGATACTTCCCCTTCTTGTCCTTGTACGACACCTCAGGTTCTTCCTCGCCCTTGAAGAATAGCACCTGAGCGATCCCTTCATTCGCGTAGATCTTGGCGGGGAGGGGAGTAGTGATCGAAATCTCCATCGTGACGAAACCCTCCCACTCAGGTTCGAACGGTGTGACGTTCGTGATGATGCCACAGCGCGCGTAGGTGGATTTACCTACGGTGATCGTCACGACATTGCGTGGGATGCGAAAGTATTCCACCGACCGGGCAAGAGCGAAAGAGTTGGGTGGAACGATGCAGACGTCGCCCTCGAATTCCACGAACGATCTTGGGTCGAAATTCTTCGGATCCACAATCGAGCTCAGCACGTTCGTGAAGATCTTGAACTCGGGGGCAACTCTCATGTCGTACCCGTAAGAGCTGACGCCATAGGAAATGACTCCCGACCTGACCTGACTGCTTTCGAAGGGCTCGATCATCCGGTGCTCCCTGGCCATTCGGGTGATCCAGCGATCCGATTGAATTGACATTAATGAGGGTTTGATTGCGGTAAGAGCGCTGGCCCGTGGGCGGCGGTGTGCTGCCGAGTGTTCGCAAGTTTTCGTCGTGAATGTACGAATTTCGCACTATGATCGCCACCGAAGCATTGCCGTTGAATTACAAGATGGCGGTCGGTAAATTCCTGAAAATCGCGTTAGTGAAATTTTTCACGAAGTCTGGAACTCATGGCTCGCGCTTATTTCCCGGTTCTGATGTTGCTCGGTTTCGTGGTGATCAATGGGCTCCTGATCATCGCGATCTCGTCGCTCACAATCCGCGCGCGGCCGACCCCGGTAAAGCAGCAGGCATACGAATCGGGGGTTCCGGCCCTGGGGGACGCCCGCGAGCGGTTCTCCGTGCGCTTCTACCTCGTCGCGATTCTCTTCATCATCTTCGACATCGAGACGGTGTTCATGATCCCGTGGGCCGTCTACTACAAACAGCTCTCCTGCCTCGTTCCGCTCGTCAACGACGCCTGCCCAGTGGGGAACATCTCCCTGTTCGGGCTCACTGAGATGCTTGTGTTCATGCTGATTCTGCTTGTCGGCTTCATTTATGTCTGGAAGAAGGGAGCACTACAATGGGATTGACCACTCCCGCCGAACATCGCACGGTCTCCTACATTCCGGAGTCGCAGGAGGGCTGGGCCGCGACGCGCCTGGATTTCCTGGTCAATTGGGCGCGGGCCAACTCGTTGTGGCCGATGCCCTTCGGAACCGCGTGCTGCGCGATCGAGTTCATGGCGACCGCCGCGAGTGATTTCGATCTCGCGCGCTTCGGCATGGAGCGGATGAGCTTCTCGCCGCGACAGGCCGACGTGCTCATCTGCGCCGGTCGGGTGCCGTTCAAGCTCGCCCCGATCATTCGCCGCATCTGGCAGCAGATGCCGCAGCCCAAGTGGTGTATCTCGATGGGCGCCTGTGCTTCCACCGGTGGAATGTTCGACAACTACGCGGTAGTGCAGGGAATCGACACGATCATTCCAGTCGACGTCTACGTTCCCGGATGCCCCCCTCGTCCGGAAGGACTCATCTATGGAATCCGCATGTTGCAGGAGAAGGTGAAAAACGAGCGCGCCGCGGATAAGGGGACACGCGACGAGATGGAGCCGGATCCTTCCAGCCAGCTTTACATTCCGCCGTCGGTGATCGACGAGCTCGGCGAGCCCTTCGGCAACTCCGTGAACCAAACCAGGTCCGCGCCGTGAGCCGATTCGAAGTCGTTCGCACGGGCGCGAGTGCGCCCGACAGCCAACCCGCCACGCAAAGAACCGTTTCGCATCGGACTGAGCCGGCGAATCCGTCGGCGAAAGCTCTCCAGGAGAAATTCTCCTCCGCGGTCAAGCGCGTCGAAGTGATCTGGGGTGAGACCGTTGTCTATGTGGATCCGGCTGCTGTCAAGCAGATGATGGGTTGGCTGCATGACGATCCGTCGCAGCGCTACGATTTCTTGAGCGACCTTACCGCTGTCGAGTACCGTGACGCCGAGGTGCCGATCGAGGTAGTATGGCATCTACGGTCACTTCCGTATCGGCGCTTTCTCCGCATCAAAGCGCAGATTCAGAAGGGGCAGCCGCTCGAGATCGACAGCGTTTACGACATCTATCGCTCCGCTGATTGGTTGGAGCGTGAGTGCTACGACATGTTCGGAATTCGCTTTCGCGGTCATCCGGATCTTCGTCGCCTGCTGATGTGGGAGTCGTACAAGGAAGGCTTTCCGCTGCGCAAGGATTTCCCTCTTCGGGGGCGCTTCAGTCGATCCGAGCAACTGCGTCAGGCGCTCGCACAGAATCCCGAGGCGAGATACTCGATGGAGGAGCTCACCATTGCCGACGCCTTCGCCGAGCTGCCGACGGATATGCGTGACAGGCTGAGCAAGGGCGAGAGGACGGGCGAGTAGATGGCCAGGCGCACCGTCGAAGTCGAGCTCTCGACCTCGGGGCTTGATGCACAGGGCCGCCCCCAGCGCGTTCCACTCGTCACCAACGACGGCGGGACAGCAGTCGCTGTCGAGCCCCCACCGAGTGTCGAGCCGGATCTCGAAGGTGAGCACATGCTCATCAACCTCGGCCCGCAGCATCCGGCCACGCACGGCGTTCTCCGGCTAGTGCTCGAGCTCGATGGTGAGACGGTCGTTCGCTGCATCCCGCACATCGGTTATTTGCACTGCGGTTTCGAGAAAATCGGCGAATACCGTCAGTACAACCAGATCATTTGCTGGACTGATCGCGAAGACTACCTCAACTCGATCGGCAACAATGTCGCCTTTGCCCTCGGCGCCGAGCGGTTGTTCGGAATCGAGATTACGGAGCGGTGTAAAGTTCTGCGCGTCATCGCGTGCGAGTTGTCGCGCATCATGTCCCACCTGGTGTGGCTCGGCACGTTCTGCATCGATATCGGCGCGTTCACGCCGTTCCTGTGGGCGTTCCAGCGTCGCGAAGAGATTTATCGTCTTATCGAGAAGTGGGTTGGCGCGCGTCTTACTACGTCGGCGACTCGGGTCGGCGGGATGGCGGCCGACATTCCCAACGGATGGATGGATGGCCTCCGCCAATTCATCCGCACGTTTCCGCACACGCTCGACGAGATCGATCGCGTTCTGACCAAGAACGCGATCTGGGTCGGCCGCACGGTCGGGCTCGGCGTGATGACACCTGAGGAGGCGATCAACTGGGGTCTCTCGGGTCCGATGCTCCGTGCATCGGGTGTCGACTACGACGTGCGGAAGGACTTCCCGTACTTGGATTACGAGACATACGATTTCGAGGTGCCGGTCGGAACGAACGGTGATGTGTACGATCGATATCTGGTGAGATTCGAGGAGCTGCGTCAATCGGTGCGCATTCTGCAACAGGCTGCGGATCGGTTACCCGATGGACCGGTGAACATAGACGATCCCCGCGTCATCCTGCCGCCCAAGTCAAAAGCGACGAGTGAAATGGAGTCGATGATCCATCACTTCAAGAACGTGATGGAGGGCCCGCGGCCGCCAATAGGAGAGTCCTATTTCGCCGTCGAGAGCCCAAAAGGGGAGAAGGGCTACTATATGGTATCCGATGGGACGTCGAAGCCGGTGCGCTGGAGAATCCGGCCTCCCTCGTTCGTGAACCTCGCGGCGATTCCGAAGATGGTAGAAGGGCATCTACTCTCCGACGTAATCGCCATCAACGCCAGCATCGACATCGTCATGGGAGAGATCGATCGTTGACCCCTGATCTCATCGGCGGATTGGAATCACCGGATTACGCGTCACACGATCGGGCCGCGCACGAGCCCTACACACTGGTATTTACTGGTGAGGTAAAGCGCGAGCTGGACGAGTTGCTCACTCGTTATCCGACCAAGATGGCGGCGCTTCTTCCCGCCCTCTGGATTCTCCAGCGCGAGCGCGGTTGGGTGAGCGAGGAAGGAATGGTGGAGGTGGCCGAGCTTCTCGAGCTTACACCGGCGTACGTGAAGGGCGTCGTCACATTTTATACGATGTACCACCAGCATCCGGTGGGAAAGTATTTCATTCAGGTGTGCACAACTTCGCCGTGCGGAATCTGCGGCGCCGAGGATGTTGTGAAGGCGTTCCTCCGTCATACCAACACCGGGGAGCTGGGGCTGACGTCGCCCGATGGTCGCTTTACGGTCATCGAAGTCGAGTGCCTCGGCGCCTGCGGATTTGCGACTCCGGTGATGGTGAACGAGGAGTTCATCGAATCGGTCACGCCGGAGAAGGTTCCGGACCTACTCGCACGACTCGCATAATGGGCTACCCGCACGAGCCGCATCAAAGAGAAACCACGGTGCTGTCCCGGTACTTCGGCGACGCCGAAGCACGATCGCTCGACGGCTGGAAAAAGCGCGGCGGCTACAAGGCGCTGGAGAAGGCGCTGGGAATGGCACCAGCTGACATCGTAAACATCGTCAAGGAATCCGGCCTGCGAGGCCGGGGCGGCGCTGGGTTTCCCACCGGGATGAAGTGGTCGTTCATGAAACCCGGCGATGGAAAACCCCACTACCTCTGTTGTAACGCGGACGAGTCGGAGCCCGGCACGTTCAAGGATCGTGAGCTTATGCGGTGGACGCCCCACGCTCTCGTCGAAGGATGCGCGATCGGCGCGTACGCGATCGGAGCGGAGACGGCGTACGTCTACATCCGCGGCGAGTTCACTGAGCCGCTCTACTGGATGGAGCAGGCGGTCAAGGAGGCCTACGCGGCCGGCATCATCGGCAAGAACGCAATGGGCAGTGGAAAACGCATCGACGTCCACGTGCACAAGGGAGCCGGAGCGTACATTTGCGGCGAAGAGACGGCGCTGATGAACTCGCTCGAAGGCCGGCGGGGTAACCCGCGCATCAAGCCGCCGTTCCCGGCGGTCTCCGGCGTGTTCGGAATGCCCACTACGATCAATAACGTCGAGACATTGATCGCGGCGGCGCCCATCCTGATGAAAGGCGCCGACTGGTACAAGAAGATGTCGCTGTCGAATCCGAAGAGCACCGGGACCAAGCTCTACTCGGTGTGCGGCAACGTCTACCGACCCGGGACCTACGAGGTTGTGATGGGCTTTCCGTTCAAGGAGTTCCTCTACGATCTGTGCGGCGGCCCACTCCATGGGAGAAAGTTCAAGGCGGTAATTCCGGGTGGGGCGTCGGTTCCGATTCAGACAATGGAAGAGGCAGAAGCCACGCTGATGGACTACGAAGGGTTCGTTGCGCATGGTTCCATGCTCGGCTCGGGCGGAGTGATCGTAATTGACGACGGGCAGTCGATGGTCTCCGTCATCGCGCGAATCGCCCGCTTCTTTGCGCACGAGAGCTGCGCCCAGTGCACGCAATGCCGCGAGGGAACGGCGTGGACGACCAAGATCATGGAGCGCATCCGTGACGGACAGGGAACCATGGAAGATCTCGACACGCTGCTGGACATCGCCGACCAGATGACTGGCAAGACGATCTGCGTGCTCAGTGATTCGTGTGCGGTTCCTGTCGTTTCCGGAATCCAGAAGTTCCGTAGCGAGTTCGAGGGGTTGATCCAGGGTAGGCGCTTCCACCCTGTAGTCGCGGCGGTTGCCTGATGGCGGAGACCAAGATGGTGAATCTCACGATCGAGGGGCGCTCAGTCAGCGTTCCCGACGGCACGACGATTCTCGAAGCCGCCAAGACTGCGGGCATTCTGATTCCGCACTACTGCTATCACCCTGGGCTTCCGATCGCTGGTGTGTGCCGCATGTGCCTCGTCGAAGTCGAGAAAGCACCAAAGCTCGCTCCTTCGTGTGCGACCAACGTCGCCGAAGGGCAGGTGGTCCACGTCCATTCCGAGAAATCGCTCGATGCGCGCAAAGGTGTGCTCGAGATGCTCCTCATCAACCACCCGCTGGATTGCCCGATTTGCGATCAATCGGGTGAATGCGAGCTCCAGGACTACACGTATCAGGAAGGCCGCGAGGACTCACGCTATCGCGAGCCCAAACGCTTCAATCCCGCCGAGGATTTTGGCGGTGACGTGATCTACGTCCCCAACCGCTGCATCCTGTGCACGCGGTGCGTCCGCTTCATGGATGACGTCGCGCATGATTCAGCTCTCAACGTCAGCGAGCGTGGCGACCGCGCGCTGATAGGGAAGTTCGAAGGCAAGGATCTCACGCATCCATGGGCCGCCAACGTTGTGGACCTCTGTCCGGTCGGCGCCTTGCTGTCAAAGGATTTCCTCAACAAGGCGCGCGCGTGGGAGCTGGATCGCACCGCTTCCATCTGCCCGAACTGCACGCAAGGTTGCAACGTGATCATGGAGACCCGCGAAAATCAACTCGTGCGCATGCGTCCGCGCCCGAACGAGAACGTGAACGGGTTCTTCATGTGCGATTGGGGCCGGCTCAACTACCGGTGGATGAACGAGAAAAACCGTGTGCAGCAACCGATGGTTCGGCGGGGGAACGGTCTTGCGCCGACGAGCTGGGATGTCGCGATCGCTGCGGCCGCGCGTGCGCTGAATGGAAAGAAGGTTTTCGTCGCCGCCTCTCCAATGCTATCCAATGAGGCGCTCTTCCTCCTGACTCAGCTGATGCAGGGTGGAACCGGTGCGTTTCGAGTCACCGAAGGTTCTGAGGCTCCGCTCCCAGGCGTAAAG
>CATPBD010000114.1 GCA_955652265.1 uncultured Gemmatimonadaceae bacterium
CCGCTGTTCGATCGGGATCGGTCAAAGGACTTCTGTCGCCGGTGCTTCGTCTCCAGGGAGACATCCCCTTCAATCGCTGGTCACCCTTCCTGCGCAATCACGACCAGCCGCGCACGCGCACGGAGCTCGGCGGCGACATGGCGAGGGCGCGTATCGCGTCTTTTCTCCTGCTTACGATGCCCGGTGTGCCGTTCGTGTACTATGGCGAGGAGATCGGCATGATCGGCGCGAAGCCCGACGAGCGCCTGCGGACTCCGATGCAGTGGAGCCGCGCACCGGATGCCGGGTTCACGCGCGGCCGGCCGTGGGAGCGCCTGCAGGACGACTCACTCACGACGACCGTCGAAGCCCAGGACCATGATTCGTCCTCACTGCTCCAGCTGCACCGGCGGCTCATCCATCTGCGCGCCGCCAACTCCGCGCTTGCCGCAGGCGAGCTCGTGCCGCTCACTGCGAGCGACAGTACCGTCGCCGCGTATCTGCGTCGCGACGGCGACCGCGTCGTGTTGGTGGTTGCGAATCTTTCGCGCGCCCCACTCCGTGGCGTGTCGCTCACGTCGCGCGCGGATGCGCTCCCAGCGGGGCGCTGGACGCCCCGCAACCTGCTCGGTGGCGGTGCGGTCGCACCGCTGCGCGTGGGAAACGACGGACAGCTTCGCGGCTACGTGCCTGTCGCCACGCTCGCGCCTCTCGAAGGCTACCTGATCGAGCTCTCAGCGCCGTCGGACTTGCGTCACTGACTCCGACGCGAGTCGCGTCAGGCGAAGCTCGTCGAGCAGTGCGGTGTTCTCACGTCTGTTCATGTTCTCGTCCAGCGGCGTATACGTGAGCACGAGCGTGTGCGCACCTGGCCGCAGCCGCACGCGCAGGATGTTGCTCCACCCCCAATCGGACCACTGATTCGTGCCGCGCTGCGGCATGACGACCACTCCCGCCGTATCGCCGTCCACCAGCAGCGTGCGCACGGCAACCTTGTCTTCGGTGTTCACTGGCCCGTTGCCATTCGCGTAGCGCGCGTCCACCGCGTAAGTCCCCGCGCGCGACACGCGTACTGGAACGGTGACGTTGACGTTCTGCTCCCGCGTCAGCCGCACGTACCCCGCGCCGGTGTAGCCCGTATGCTCGCGCTCGACGCCGGCCATGTTTGGCTTGACCGTCTGCTCATCTCCTGGCGCGACGACGCGCACCGCTTCGCTCAGGAATGACTCGTCGCCTAAAGCGTTCGCGGCGAGCACCTGATACTCCTGGAGCCCGTCGGCAGGGGACACCGCAACACTGGCTACGGTAGTGCGCGTCACGGGCGCGCCATTCCGATAGACGACGTAGCGAACCGCGCCGGGCACCGGCACCCACGTGAGCCCGCCGTCACCCAGTGCCGCGTGCGGAGTGGCCGGTGCGAAGTGGTTCTCCACCAAGTGCACTTTGGCGTCCGGCCACCGCCCGTTCATCGTGATAACCAGCGCGTGCGAACCGGTGAGCGCGGCAGGGATTTCGGCGCGGTCGATCACGCGGCCGTCGAGGTGCGCGACGCGCACGTCGTTGCCGTAGCCGCGCACCGTCACGGCGAGCGTGGCGCCGCGGTACTTCAGATCGCGCAGCGTGCGTTCACCGCCGTACGACGGCGGCACCATCGGTCGGAAGGCGAGCCCATCCGGCTCCAACCGCATGCCGAACAGCAGGCGGTAAGTCCCGGCGAGTGTGCCCGCGACACTCCATAGCTGGCGGTCTGAGTTCAGTGCCGTGCCCTCATAGTGTCCGGTGGAAGCGACGGTGTTCTCCTTGTTCGTGAGGAAGAGCGCCGCCGTGCGCGTCGCGTCGTCGAGCCCGCGCTGCACAGCGGCCGTATTGCCTCCTTCTGCCGCGGCCCACGTCCAATACGCGGTCACGAAAGGCCAGATCGTTGCGTTGTGATAGAAGCGCTCGCCCTGGATGTACGGCCAGAAAGTCGGTGTGCCGAAGTCGACGACCGGTGCGTTTTCGATGAGCGCCTGGCGCTGACCGCGCGACGCCGCGCCGTAGATGGATGCGAGCGCCTCACCGAGCCCCTCCGCGCGTGGCGATCGCGCGAGGTAAACGCGGCCGTACCGGTACTGTCCGTACCATCCGCGCTCCGGCTGCCAGAGATACGCGGTCATCCCGGACTGAACGCCGGCGGCGACGGAATCCCAGCGCCCGGCGGGTTCGCCGAGCGCGCGCGACATGTTCGCAAGCACCCGGTAGGCGGCGTAGTGCACCGCGTTGGTGCCGAGGTTCTGCGAGCGATAGATGTCGGCCGGCTGCATCCACCGCGGGTAGCTTTGCTCGCGCCAGTCGAGGAACGACGACTCGCCGTTGAACAGTCCCGTCTCCGTGTCGCGCACCGCGTGCAGGTCTGCTTCTGCCGACCGTCGCGTGATGTCGTACGACTGCCGCAGCCATGCGCGGTCCCCAGTTGCCGCGTAGATCTCCCACGCGGCGAGCGCCCACACCATGCGGTCGGAAGAGACCGGCCACGAGCCTCCGGTCCCCGTGTCCTGAATGATGCGACCCGACGAATCCACTTTCGCGAGCAGGCTGCGACGCGCTGCGTCGGGCGCGACAATCGCAAGCGACAGGATGGTGCTGAGCGAAACGTCACGCGTCCACACACCCGGCCACTTGGCGCCGGCGGAGAGCGCGCCATCTTCGCGCACGAGTTGCGTGAGCTCCTCGAGCGAAAGCCGGTAGACTGCATCCTGCAGCCGTTGCGAGGATGTCAGTGTCGGAAATCCGGTCAGATCCACCTTGCGCGCCCAGAGCGCGCGCCCATCGCGCGTGCGAGGCCGAGCGTACTCGGTGGCAATCGGCACCGTCCCCTCGTAGATGCCGTCGCCGTCGGAGTCCGTGAGCTCGAGCGCCGATCCCGGGCGCAGTGCCTCGTAGCTCCACGTCAGCGGCTCCGGATCACCCATCACATAGACATGCGCGAGCTCACCGCGGCAGATGCGCGCCCCCAACGGCGGATCGTAGTATCCCTTCTCTTGCAGGCTCCGCAGTACCTGCCGCAGATCCACACGGAATGTCACCTGCGCGATTCCGTCCTCGCTGCTGGCGGACTCTTCCGGCGTGGGTGGCGACGGATGGCTCTCCACGCCGAATTGGTAGAGCGTCGTGACCAGGCGTCCGCCGCGCGGGCGCAGATAAATGGTGTGCTCGGTACCGGGAGGGAATTCGTTCTCAGCCCCGTTGATGCTGAACCGAAAGCGTACCTCGCGCGCCGCGCGCGGATAGCTGGACACGATGCTGTCGCGGGAGATCGCCACAGCCTGGAACTGTCCCTGCCGCACGGACGTGTCGGTCACGACAAAGGTCGGTGATCGCCGCGTGGTCTGCGCGTGCAGCGGCACGAGAGAGATCGTCACAAGCGCGCTCGCCACGACTGCAACCGCGGCGCGCTGAACCGTCGAGCCCTTGCTCAGAGGCGTGTGCCCGCGTGGACGGCGATCGCCGAATTCGCCCCCAGCGTCAACCGCACGGTTCCCGTGGCGTCGACGGTCACGCTCGTTCCCACGCACGACGGTCCGCTGATGCCGCCGGTCAGTACCTCGCAGTAGGTGCCAGCCGGAAGGCCGGTGACGATCGTCGCCGTGACAGCTGCGTTCTCACGGTTGATCGCGACGAACCCTTTGTCACCACGCGAGAACGCGATCGCATTCGCGCCGTCGTCCCACCAATGGTTGACATCAGTGCCCGCAACGATGTGACGGAAGCGCACCATCCGGGCTATGTAAGGGTCGCGATGCTCGCAGACCCATTGCC
>CATPBD010000115.1 GCA_955652265.1 uncultured Gemmatimonadaceae bacterium
AATCGCTCCGCTCTACTAACCTTAAGGAGGTAGGATGAAGCGTCTCATCGCAGCATCGATCGTGCTGGTTGTCGCCACGCTGGCAGCGTGTTCGTCACCAGTGGCACCATCCGCTGGGCAGGCGAAGTACACTCAGAGTCGCATCGGCAACGCCCGCTACATGCTGGCGTCTGGTGATGCTCCCTCGCCTGGCTGTACCGATAACGGAAACGGAACGCAGTCGTGTGCCCCTGGGGTCAGCCCCTAGCAGGAATTTGCCTGCGCTCACAGAGAGCTAAGGGCGAAGGTTATTGGATCAGCTCGCCAACACTCTCGCGAGCTGATCCAATACGTCGGCGAGGTCAGGCTTCATCTCGAGTACCGGTAAGACCGGATCGGTCCCGAGCCTTTCCATCCGCTCCGGAGCATTCTTGATCGTGAACGCTTTCGGATCGAGCGAATCGTTCACCTCGTCCCATACCAGAGGCATCGAGACCGTTGCGCCTGGAAGGGGACGCGCGCTGAATGGCGTGACGATCGTTTGTCCGTGCCGGTTCTGGAGGTAATCGAGGTAAACCTTGTCGCCGCGCTTCGTCACGTGACGCGTTATCGTCGCGATGTCGCCGAGCTCGCGGAGAACGCAGCGTGCGAGGAGCTCGCCGAGCATTCGCGACTGCTCGTAGGTGCACTGACGGCCGAGCGGCAGCATGATGTGCAGTCCGGTCTTGCCGGTGGTCTTCACGTAATTCGGAAGTCCAGCCGATTCACAGATGCGATGGAGGACCTGCGCGCATCGAATCACATCGGAGAACGGCGCCTCCTTGGGATCGAGATCGATCACGCACCAATCGGGCAGCTCGAGTGATCCTTCGCGGCTCGCCCACATGTGGATCGGGATTGACCCCATGTTCGCGATGTAGAGCAGCGCCTCCTCAGAATCACAGATGAAGAAGCGGATCTCCCGCTGGGTGTCCTCGCTCCAGATCGGGATCGTGCGGATCCACTCCGGGACGAACACTGGCGCGTCCTTCTGGTAGAACGACTTCCCATCTATTCCGTCGGGGAAGCGCGTCAGCACCACCGGACGATTGGCGAGATATGGAAGCAGCCACTTCGACACGGCCCGGTAATACTCGACGAGATCGCCCTTCGTGTACTTCTCCGCCGGCCAGTAGATCTTTTTCAGATTGGAGAAGGTGATCGTTTTCTGAATCGGAGCTTTGGCGGGGGGCGCGGGCGGGTCGTGCGACGTTGTCGCGATGCCATCACGATCGGCGGGAGTTCGCTCGAGAGTCGAGCTCTGAATCCCGGCGGCCGTGGAGTCCGGCGTCGAACTCTGAACTGCGGAAGGGGGGGCCCATCCCTGACGCTCGCATTCGTGCGGACCCTTGTCAGGTCTCAGACGGAGAAACGTCGAGTGCCTGAGCAATCCGTCGGGCGTGAACTCGCGATACCGGACCTCGCACACGTAAACCGCATCCGTCCAGATCGTCGTGCTCGTCTCGGGAATCTGCTCGCTCGTGAGCGGCTCGCTTCCCGGACCATACACGGGCCCCGCGCACAACGGATCCTTCCGCACGATCGGATCCAGCAATTCGTGCAGCTCCTTCAGCAATCCATCATTGAATCCAGTTCCCACTCGTCCCGCGTATACGAGCGTTCCATTCACCCAATCGGCGAGCTGCAGTGCACCCAGGTGCGTGCGACTCCCCTTCGGCTTCGTGAATCCGACGATGACGAAGTCACCCGTTCGCTCCGCCTTGATCTTGAGCCAATCCCCCGATCTTCCTCGGCGATAAGGGGCACTCGACTTCTTCGCCACGATCCCCTCCAGTCCCATCGCCGTCACCTGCTCCAGGAACGCTTCGCCTTCGGTCTCGATGTGATCGAGGTAGCGCAGGATCCCGAGCGCGGGAACCACGTCCTTGAGCAGCTCCTTGCGACGCACGAGCGGGAGTGGGCGCACGTCGAAATCCTCGAACGCGAGCAGATCGAACGCAAAAAACGTCGCGGGAAATTCCACCACCGCTCGGCGAATCTCCAGCGGCGACGAGAGACGGCCGCGCTGCTGCAATCGGGAAAAGCTCGGAATCCCCTTCGCGTCGAGACACACCACTTCGCCATCGACGATGCAGTCGTCGAACGGCAGCGACTTGATGGCGCGGGCGATCTCGGGAAAAACGGCGGTGTAGTCGTTCCCGTTGCGCGTGAGCAGCAGCGCCTCCCCGCGCGATTTGCTCGCGATCAACCGATATCCATCGAGCTTGAGCTCGAACACCCAATCGTCGCGAGTGAACGCCGCGTCCGCGGTCTCGCAGTGCATCGCCTCTACCGATTTCGCGTCCACGCGGGCGCGCACGGCTCTCCCTTCTGATTTGAGCGCTTGGCGAATCTGTACGGCCGGGGTTTCTCCCGATTTTACTTCTTCGACGGTGAGACCGGAGAGCACCGACTCTTCGGAGAACTCGTCGGCCTCTCCCGGCGGCTTCATCCAGGAGTCCCGTTCCTTGATCAGCAGCCAATCTTTCTCGGATTTCTTGATCTTTACTAACGTCCATTTTCCGTGGAGCTTGTAGCCCCTCAGCTCGAAGAGGAGCTTCCCCTTCTCCAGTCCTTCGCGCCACGGCTCGAGTGGCACCCACTCGCCGCGATCCCATACGATCACGCCACCTGCCCCGTAGTTCCCCGCCGGGATCACGCCTTCGAAGTCGCCGTACTCGAGCGGATGATCTTCGACTTTCACGGCGAGGCGCTTCTC
>CATPBD010000116.1 GCA_955652265.1 uncultured Gemmatimonadaceae bacterium
TAAACCGGCCTGCCGCGAGCGTTGACGGCACAGGACTCCCACCGCGTATTTAATTCGATCCGGCCGGGCTATCAGCGATCGCACCCGGCGAAGCACCTCTCCGCTTCCGCGCGGATCGAGTCGAGCGCCTGCATGAAGTTTCCCTGCTTCAGTTTTCCGGTATCGTCGGGCATAGGTCGGGGGGTAGAGGAGGCCAGGCACCAGGCATCTAGGAGGGAAGGTTATACGGATTTGGCGGATTCAACGGATGGGGCGGATCGCTCCATGGTACGCTACGGCTCCTTGAGGCGGACCGTGATTTAGTTGTTTTTGTTTGTCTCGTAGAGCGAGGCTCCGTTCCGCGACTGAAGCATCCCGAGCGGCAGTTCCCAAGAAATCCCGGCCCCCGGTAAGCGGAACTGTAACGCCACTCGGTGCGATCCGCATAATCTGTCCAATCCCCCAAATCCACATAACCTTCCCTGCCAGATGCCTGCCCGAGCGGCAGTTACACCGGCGCCAGTTGAGGGGGCTTGGCACTCGGAAGCTGCGGCGCAGTCCGGCGCTCTCCCACCTGCTGACGCCACATCGCGTAGTAGAGTCCCGTTCTTTCGAGCAGATCCTCGTGCTGCCCCGCCTCGACGATCTTGCCACGCTCGAGCACATAGATGCGGTCAGCGTGCATCACCGTCGACAATCGGTGCGCGATGAGAATCGTGATCACCTCGCGCGAATTGGCGACATCACGCATCGTGCGGCTGATCTCTTCCTCGGTCAATGAGTCGAGAGATGACGTCGCTTCGTCGAATACCAATAAGTGCGGGTTGCGGAGCAACGCTCGCGCGATGGAGAGCCGCTGTTTCTCTCCGCCGGATACTTTTACTCCGCCTTCGCCGATCACTGTATCGAGACCTTTGTCCGCGCGAGCCAGCAGCGTATGCGCAGCGGCCTTGTACAGAACATCGAAGCACTCCGCGTCCGTCGCGTGCGGATTGACAAACTTGAGGTTTTCCCGAATCGTCCCCGAGAAAAGCTGAGCGTCCTGGGTCACGAATCCAATGCGCTCGCGCAGCCGGTCGAGATCGACCGAATCGCCCGATAGTCCGTTGTACAGTATGCGGCCCACTTTGGGCGGATAGAGACCGACGAGCAGCTTCACCAGAGTTGTCTTCCCCGCTCCCGAAGGCCCCACGAACGCGATCGTCTCTCCGCGCTCCACCTCGAACGATATGTCGGTGAGAGCCGGCGTCGTCGCCGTTTGATGCATGAAGCCGACATTCTCGAACTCGAGGTTCTCTATCTCCGCCAATGGAACTGGAGCCGCTGGCTTCGGATCCTTCGGAGTCTCGAGAATCTTCCGGAAATTGATCAGTGAGACCTCGGTCTCCCGGAACACGTTGATGATGTTGCCGAGCTCCTGCATCGGGCCGAAGATGAAAAACGAGTAGAAGAGGAGCGAGAAGAACTGGCCGACCGTGATCTTCTGGGTGAAGATCAGGTAAAGCATCATGAACAGGATGGAGGTGCGTAGCAGATTGACCGTCGTCCCCTGGATAAAGCTGAGACTCCGGATGTACTTCACCTTCTTGAGCTCGAGACTCAGGATTTTCTGGGTGGTCGCATTGAGCCGCACCACTTCCTGATCGGCAAGACCGAGACTCTTCACCAGCTCGATATTGCGCAGTGACTCGGTCGTCGAGCCAGCCAGCGCCGTTGTCTCCGAGACGATGATCTTCTGCATCGACTTTATGCGTCCGCTCAGGGACCAGCTCAGAATTCCGAGAAGCGGTACGGTAGAGAGAAATGCGGGGACCAGCAGCCAGTAGACGTGCCACGCGTAGACAATCACGAACAGAACGCCTACGAGTGTCGTGAAGATCAGATTTATGGACAGGGAGATGAACTTCTCGACGTCCGAACGCACCTTCTGGAGCTTGCCCAGCGTCTCTCCACTGCGCTGATCTTCGAACACCGAGTACGGAAGCTCCAGCGAGTGCCGGATTCCATCCGAGTACATCTCGGCACCTACGCGCTGGACAATGACATTGACGAAGTAGTCCTGGAAATTCTTGGCGACTCTCGAGACGAACGCGACGCCCATCGCCATGAGCAGCAGCTTCCCCGCCCCCTTGATGAACTGCGAAGTCTGGTACTCACGAAAGCGCGTCGCGTAATCGTCGATGACGTGGCGGAAAATCAACGGATCCAGGAGTGAAAAGACCTGGTTCGTCGCCGCGAGCACCAGCGCGAGCAGAATCAGCGAGCGGTATTTACGGAGATACGAGTAAAGGAGGGACACGACCGGATACTATTGGGGTGTCGTCGAGCTTGCAAACCTTACTCATTCTTGCGCTTGGCGGAGTAGCCGAGCCCACTGTCGGTACGAATCGGCGCGCGATTCTTCAGCTCCCTTTCCGCATTCTTGCCGGGTACGGCTCAGCTGGCGGTTGTCTCCTCACCGCCTTCGCCAGGGACTTCGTCTAGCTCAGGCGGGTTCATACGCGGGCCATCAAGCTTGACGTCGTCCGGACGCTCTCCGGGGGCGCCATGTCCGTCGTACACCGGGTCGCTAACTCCGGCAATCGCTCCTCCTCTTAGACTCGCGTTGCCGAGCAGGTTGTGTCCCTGCATCTCCTCCGGGCTAATTGGATCATCAGCGGCCGGCGCAGTGCTCTCGACCCACTTCGATTTCCAGCCCGGCCGGCTCTCGGGCACGCCGCGGTCTCTGCTGCCCGTCTGCTTCCGATTGTCATTCAGGTCTTTGTCCGTCATTCGACACACTCTGGGTGATGCATACGAAGAAAACTCGGTTGAGGCCGATGGGGATGCTACTTCAACCGGCATACGCTATGCCGGTTATAAAGGAACAGAATTGAATCCAGAGGAGTTATCGA
>CATPBD010000117.1 GCA_955652265.1 uncultured Gemmatimonadaceae bacterium
CAGCTGGCCTCGGACTTACCGGCGGGTACGCGGGCCTCTATCTCTATTTTCACCACGCCTGGTGGTCCGGAACGCCCGCAAAGAATTGGTTCGTCGAGAATGATTGGGACCAGTTCGAGAGAGATGCCGACAAGTTCGGCCATTTTTTTGGCGGCTACCAACTGACCCGCGTCAGCTCCGAGCTATTGCAGGCAGCCTGCATGCCGCCCTCCCGGGCGGTGACCTGGGCGGCGCTTTATGCGTACGCATTCCAGTTCCAGATCGAGGAATGGGACGGAACCCAACAGATGTATGGCTTCAACCCCTCAGATCTGGTTGCTGATGCAGCGGGCGCGCTGTTCGCCGTAGCGCAGCAGCACACGAAGGCGCTGCAGGCTATCAAGCCGGTCCTCTCCTATCGTCCCACTGCGGCGTATCGCAACCGCAATCTGCCAGGACACGGGGGACAGCCTCGCGCTACAACGGATTACTCCGGCCAGACGTATTGGTTCTCGACGGACGTGAACGCGCTGCTGCCCGATCGTGCAAAGCCCTACTGGCCGGCGTTTGTGCGGTTTTCACCGGGCTACTCGATCACGGATTACGTGGATCCCAGTACTGGCGCCGCGATAAGAGCGAAGCGCAAGATTTTCTTCTCGCTGGACTTTGACGCCGAGCACCTTCCCGGAGACAATAAGGTCTGGCGAACCATCAAACACGAGCTTTCTTTCCTGCGGATACCAGGGCCTACTCTCCAGATCACGCCCACGACAAAATTCTTTGGCGCGCGTTACTAGAGTACCCTTGAAACCGCGTGCGCTGTTAACATACTCTTAGTCGGGAGTCATCGTCCGCACTTCTGCAGGGTCGGGCAGTCATGTTTGAAAATCTGACCCTTCCGCATTTCCTCATCGTTCTGGTGATCGTCTTGCTTCTCTTTGGAGCCTAGCGAATCCCTGAGATCGCAGGCTCGATGGGTAAGGGCATTCGAGAGTTCAAGAAGAACGTCCACGACGGAGCGAACGACGCTGACCCGAACGCGACTCGGGCTGAGCCGACTCCCTTGCCACCAGGAAGCGAACGGGGCACTCGCGTGGACGAACCGCGCGCGGAGCCCAAGCGGCTGCTGTAATCGTGACCTACCCAATTAACGCACCAATTGCATCCATTCCGGGGTCCGTATGACAAAATACTCGCTTCAAATCCCAGTCGTCCTTCTTGCTGTCACCCTCGCTGTGCCGCACGTCGGCCGCGCGCAAACGTTCAAGGTCAACAGGTTCAGCATCGGTGGTGACGGAGGCACCGACTACCTGACCGCCGAACCGGGGACGGGCCGAGTCTTCGTCTCCCGCGGTACCCACGTCATGGTGATCGACGGTCTCACGGGGAAAGTGCTGGGGGATATTCTGGACACGCCGCGTACGCACGGCATCGCTCTGGCGCCCAAATCAAATCACGGTTTCATCACCAACGGCGGCGATTCGACCGTGACGATGTTCGATCTCAAGACCCTGGCCGTGATCAAGAAGATCCACGTGCCCACCGGCGGTCTCGATGGAATCATGTACGATGACTTCTCTGATCGGATCATCCTCACGAATCACAGCCGTCCGATTGGGACTGCCACGGCGATCGACCCGGGGGCCGGAGAGATCGTGGGCGTGGCCCAACTCGAGGACAATGGCCCGGAAGGCGCCGCCAGTGATGGCAAAGGCAGGATCTTCGTCAACAACGAGGGCAAGAGCACGATCCAGACGATCGATGTCAAGACGATGAAGGTGCTCTCATCGTGGCCACTTTCGCCGTGCGACGGCCCGACTGGAATCGCGTTCGACCGCGCGTCCAATCGAATTTTCTCGGGCTGCGGGAAGACGTCCGTAGTCGTCGACCCCAGCTCCGGTCGGATCGTGACGACGATCGCGAACGGTGATGGAGTGGATGCGCTGGGGTATGACCCCTCAGAAAAGCTGATCTACATCCCGGCTGGGCGAGACGGCAACGTCACAGTCGTCCACCAGGATTCACCTGACAAGTACACCGTGGTGGCCACGGTGCCGACCATGCGTGGGGCGAAGACGATCACCGTCGATCCGGTGAGACACGTGGCGTATCTCTTTCAGCCCGAGTACGGACCGGCGCCGGCTCCCGCACCGGGAACGCCAGCGCCGGCGCCGGGGACTCGGCCTCCCCGCGGTCCGATGATCGGCGCGTGGTTCTTTGCCATCAGTCATTGAGAGTTAAGTAGCCAGAAAAAGGACTACCTTACCTCCGCGACCATCAAGCGTCGGCTCGCTGCCGACGCTTGATGGTCCGCCCATTAGACCCAGCTTGCGAGTATAGCCCCCATCACAACCAGCTCGACAAGGTACGCCCCGCTCTTGATCGCCACTAGCTTGAACGGGTATTTGGTCGCGGCGTATTCCTCGAGCATTACAATGAACACGAACCCGAGCCAGTTGAAGAAGCCAACCGCGACTCCCTGTGCCCAACTGGTTGCTCCCGCATAACGGATTGCGTGCACCAGCACGAATGCCATCACGACAGATCCGACTATCCAGATGGCGAGCGACTTGGCCATTCCTCCGCGCATCCGCTCATCGGTGATGCCTGTCAGCTGCTGCCACGGACGCAGGAACAGCGGCGGAGAGTACCACACCCATCGGAGTTCATGTCGCTGTCGATGCCGCCCATGACATCCAGGTGCACTTCAAAGCCAAAGTGGTAACAGCCGTGTCCTCTCGCGCGTATTCTGATCAAGAGCGCGTGAGTTTTCCCCCAGGAGACGTAATGCAAGTAATCCGCGCCCCATTCTGTCTGGCATTCATCGCAGCGCTGCCCGTGCTGGCGTGTTCTCGCGGTGAGGCGCGGACGGCGTTCGCCGCCTCCCTACCAGCGAAAGGGAACACTGCGGAACAGGGCTCGGGTTCCGCCAAGTCCGCACCGGGCGCTATGCTTCGTTTCGTTCTCTCGCCGGCGGGAAGCGCCGCACGCTATCGCGTCCGTGAACGCCTCGTCGGACATGACATGCCGAACGACGCAATCGGTGAGACGAAGAGTCTCTCCGGCGCCATCGCGTTCGACTCCAGTGGAAAGGTGATTCCTCAGTCGTCGAAGTTTGTCGTCGACGCTGGAACCTTTGTGAGCGACA
>CATPBD010000118.1 GCA_955652265.1 uncultured Gemmatimonadaceae bacterium
CCTCGAGCGCCGCGCGGCTCGTGTCGTCCGGTTCGTTGCCGGCCCCTATGACTCCCCGCATGACTCCTACTGACCTCAAGTGTCGAGTGAGGCGGCGGGTGTCAACATCCGATATTATCGGCACTTGCGCCGCTCCAAGCCATGTGCCGAGTCCGCCCGTTGCCCGCCAGTTGGAATACGTCTGCGAGAGCTCACGCACGACGACACCTGCGATCTGCGGAGCAGCAGACTCGGGATCCTCAGCATTGATGCCGTAGTTGCCGATCTGCGGTGCGGTCATCACTACGATCTGCCCCCGATACGATGGGTCCGTGAAGACTTCCTGGTAGCCCGTCATGTTGGTCGTGAAAACGACTTCAGCGACTGCGGGCAAAAGCGAAGAGTTCGCGGGTCCTGCTATTCTCCCACGAAAAAGGGTTCCATCCTCAAGGAGGAGGAACCCCGATTCGGTGATCTGAGTCTCTCTCAACTTACCGTTTCGGCGCGGAGGAGGGTGGCCTCGTCGCCGGAGTTCCCCGCTTGGCGGCTGTCGTCGGAGAAGTCGTCGTCGGCGCAGGCTCGAGCGGAACCGCCGGTGCGGAAGTCGGCGGCGGGGCGACATTTGTGGGCTGGGTACCGAGTCCTTTCTCCAGGACAGAGCGCGGCGCGGACGTGTGTGTCGACATGATCTGCAGAATGAAGCACAGCCCGAGAAAAATCCCGCCGCCCCACCAGCTGATCGTGGTCAGAAGATTTCCAGCCTGGCGAATTCCGATCAACGCATCCGGCGACGAGCTCGCTCCGCCGAAACTCGCGGCGAGTCCAGTGCCCTTCCCGCTCTGGAGCAGGACCGCAAGGACGAGGACAACGCAGTCCAGGACGAGCAGCGTTAGAAGAAAGTTGTAAAGCATTGGGAGGATTAGAGTTCAGCGTAACCGTTCAATTATCAGCACTGCGGGGAAAAAACTCAAGTCGTCGCTTGATGCGAGAGTAGCTTCAGCGTGTTTGCGCGATGGCAAGCCATGAGGATGGTTCGACGCTCGCGCCACCAACCAAAAGGCCCTCTACCTCTGGCGCCCGAAGAAGACTGGCGGCGTTGTCGGCGTTGACGCTTCCACCGTAAAGGATCGGAATCTCGTCACCACGCGTGCCGATCATCTGCCGCAGTTGCGTCCGCAGGAGGGTGTGAATCGCTGAGGCGTCCCCCGCAGATGCGGTGAGCCCCGTGCCGATTGCCCACACCGGCTCGTAGGCGAGCAGAAAATCGGCTGAGATGAGATTCGAGGTCTGTGAGACCCCCTCCCGCAACTGGTGCGTGACGACCCGTTCAGTCTCGCCAGCTTCGCGCTGGGCGATGGTCTCACCGACGCAAAGCATGAACGCCAGCCCGGCGCGTGACGCTGCGACGCACTTCTTGGCGCACTGCGCGTCGGTCTCTCCAAAGACGTGTCGCCGCTCCGAGTGCCCGACGAGAACCACGCGCGCACCGGCGTCCTTTGCCATCGGCGCAGAGATCTCTCCAGTGAAGGCGCCCTTCTCCGCCCAGTGAATGTTCTGAACACCTGCAACGACATCGGTTCGACCGGCTGCCGCTGATGACACGGTGCTCAATGATACGGCGGGTGGAAAGATGATGACCGTACGGTCGGTGCGCGGGGCGTAGCCGCCGAGGAATGTCTCCATGAATGCTCTCGCCGCCGTGGGCCCATTGTTCATCTTCCAATTGGCGGCGAGAACGGGACGCTTCATCACGCGTTGTCCAACACTTCCACGCCCGGCAGCTTCTTTCCCTCCAAGAACTCGAGCGACGCTCCACCGCCAGTAGATACATGACTCATTTTCTTCTCGAGGCCAGCTTCGGCGACAGCGGCAGCGGAATCGCCGCCCCCCACAATCGTGGTTGCACCTTTGGCGGTAGCGCTCGCCATTGCTTCCGCGATGGCGCGGGTGCCGCGGTCGAACGGAGGTGTCTCAAAGACTCCCATCGGTCCGTTCCAAATGATGGTTTTAGCCGACGCGATCGCACGCGAGTACGACGCAGCCGTCTGTGGGCCGATGTCGAACATTGCCTGATCTCTGGGGATGCCGTTGCGGGGAACCGCCTTCGCGGCAGTTGCCTGCTCGAGAGATGGAGCGACCATAGCATCGTGCGGCAGGGTGAGTCGCATCCCGGCCCGCGCCAGCAGATCTTTCGCCATCGGGACGCGGTCCTCCTCGACTAGGGACTTGCCCGTCTCGAGTCCCATCGCCTTGTAGAAGGTGCAGGCCATCGCTCCGCCGATGAGCAGACCATCGACCTTGGGGAGCAGTTGCTCGATCACATCGATCTTGCCAGAGATTTTTGCGCCGCCAAGTATCGCAACGAACGGACGCTTGGGATTCGCAAGTGCGCTTCCCAGATACTCGAGCTCCATGTCCATGAGAAGGCCGGCGACGGCGGGGCGAAGGTGCTCCGCAACGCCGACGGTCGAAGCGTGCGCGCGGTGCGCCGCTCCAAACGCGTCGTTGACGAAGCAGTCACCCAGCTCGGCGAGAGCGCGCGCGAGGCGCGGATCGTTTTTCTCTTCGCCGCCGAGGAATCTCGTGTTTTCCAGGAGAAGAACTTGTCCCGATTTGAGATTCTGACTCGCCTTGAGGGCCTCGTCGGAGTCGGTTGACTCGACGAAAATCACGTCGCTCCCAACCAGCTCGGTCAATCGCTCCGCCACCGGCTGAAGCGAGTACTTCTGCTCGGGCTTTCCCTTCGGCCGTCCGAGATGCGACAGGATTACCGGGCGTGCCCCGCGTTCCAGCAACAGCTCGATCGTTGGCAGCGCCGCGCGGATACGGGTGTCGTCGGTGATCTCTCCGTTCGCGTCGAGCGGTACGTTGAAGTCGACGCGGAGGAGCGCCCGCTTGTCCCGCAGCTGCGCGTCGCTCAAGTCGCGTACGGTTTTCTTTTTCATTGTGCGGCTTAGAGTCGGGACCCCATGAAGCGCAGCATGTCGACGCAGCGCGAGGCGTACCCCCACTCGTTGTCGTACCAGCCCTGGACCGTCACCAAAGTGCCGTCGATTACGTTGGTCGTCTTTGCATCCAGAATGCACGATGCGGGATCACCAATGAAATCACTCGACACCAGCTCCTCTTCGGTGTACCGGATGATTCCCTGCAGCGCTCCTTCGGCCGCCGCCTTCTTGAACGCCGCGTTGACGGAATCCTTCGTCGCGCCGGTTTTTTCCACTTCCACCGTGAGTATAGTGTAAGACACGTCGGGAGTAGGAACTCTGATCGAGCTCCCATCGATCTTCCCTTTGACTTCGGGAATGACGAGGGAAGTCGCTTTCGCGGCGCCGGTCGTCGTCGGAATCATCGAGAGCGCCGCGGCCCTCGCGCGGCGCAAATCCTTGTGCGGAAGATCGAGAATCTGCTGGTCGTTGGTGTAGCTGTGGATGGTCACCATCGACGCGTGACGAAAGCCAAAGGTGTCGCGAATGACCTTCACCATCGGGACGAGGCAGTTCGTTGTGCAGGATGCGTTGGAGACGATCGTGTGCTTGGCCGAGTCGTATTTGTCGCTGTTCACGCCCATCACGATGGTGATGTCCTCACCCTTCGCAGGCGCGGATATCAATACCTTCTTCGCCCCACCCTGGATGTGCTTGCGTGAGGATTCCGCATCCGTGAACCGGCCGGTGGACTCGAGGACGATGTCTACTCCGAGGTCTTTCCAGGGGAGCCCTGCTGGATCCTTCTGAGAGAGGATCTTGATCTCGTCGCCATCGATGATGATCGAGTCCTTTCCAGCCTCGACATCACCCTGATAGGTGCGGTGCACCGAGTCGTACTTGAAGAGGTGCGCGAGCGTCTTTGTATCGGTGAGGTCGTTGACCGCGACAAAATCCAAATCGGCTACACCTTGATTCTTCGCTGCGCGGACGACCTGTCTGCCGATTCTGCCAAATCCGTTGATGCCTATCCGTGTTGCCATTCCCTGAGCTCCATTCGGTTAAAGCCGGTCCCCACTTGCATGAGCCCGGCCAAGAGTCACGTAAC
>CATPBD010000119.1 GCA_955652265.1 uncultured Gemmatimonadaceae bacterium
GTACGAGATCGCCCGCGAGTACCCGCGCACGCGCTTCGCCTGCATCGACTACGCGAAGTTCGACGAGCGCGGCTTCGTCGCGCCGCCGCCCAACATGGCGGCGCTCAAGTTCCGCGAGGAGGAAGGCTCTTACCTCGTCGGTGCATTGGCCGCGCTCGTCAGCCACTCGAAAAAAGTCGGATTCGTGGGTGGAATGGACATTCCCCTCATCCACAAATTCGAGGCGGGCTATCGCGCGGGCGTGAAGAAAGTGTGCCCGGATTGCCAGGTCATAGCGCAGTACGCGGGAGTCACGCCCGATGCGTTCAAGAATCCGGGCAAGGGCAAGGAGCTGGCGCTCAGTCAGTACAACCAGGGTGTGGAAGTGATCTTCCACGCAGCCGGCTCGACAGGCCAGGGTGTGTTCGAGGCGGCGCGTGCGACCAACAAGCTCGCCATCGGCGTCGATTCCGATCAGAACGACGAAGCGCCGGGACACGTTCTCACTTCAATGGTGAAAGGCGTGAACACTGCGACGTTCGATGCAATCCGGAGGGTGCAGAATCACACCTTCAAGGGTGGGATCTACTCCTTCGGACTGAAGGAGCGCGGCGTTGGATACATCTATGACAATCGCAACCGCGCGCTCATTCCCGACAGTGCGCACGCCCGTGTCGAGGAGCTCAAGCAGGAGATAATCGCTGGACGCATCAAGGTGCCCAGCACTCGATGACGCCCGCGATCCGGATGGTCGGGATCGACAAATCGTTCGGGGCCATCAGAGCCAATCGTGGCGCATCGCTTGAGGTAATGCCAGGAGAGATCCACGCGCTCGTCGGAGAGAACGGCGCCGGCAAATCGACGTTGATGCGCATACTCGGCGGCCTCATGAAGCCGGACGCCGGACGTGTCGAGGTCAATGGCCGCGATGTAACCGGCTGGTCCACCAGCGACGCAATCGCTGCCGGTATCGGCATCGTCCATCAGCACTTCATGCTCGTGCCGACACTCACGGTGGCGGAGAATCTGGTGCTCGGCTGCGAGCCCAAAACCCGAATCGTGGTTCTCGACTACAAGCGCGCGGCTGACGACGTGCGCAAGCTCTCCAACGAAACCGGTTTGGTCGTCGCGCCCGACCGGCTCGTTTCGGATTTGTCCGTAGGAGAGGCGCAGCGCGTTGAAATCCTCAAGGTCTTGTTTCGCGGTGCGAAGATCCTCGTTCTCGACGAGCCGACGGCGGTGCTCTCGCCGCCAGAAGTGCACGAGCTGTGGGCGGTACTGCGCAGATTGCGCGACAACGGGGCGACGATCGTCCTGATCACGCACCGCCTCGACGAAGTGGTCGAGCTCTCTGACACGATCACGGTGATGCGCGCTGGGCAGACTGTCGAGCGCATCAAGACTTCAGAAACCACTCCCGCCGAGATCGCGCGTGCGATGGTTGGACGTGAGGTGTCTCTTTCTGCCGGAAAGCGGGTCCAGCCAGTCCAGCGGCCCGCGAGTCCGCAACCGGGTCAGGGTTTGGAAGTCAGAAGTCTTACGATCAACAGCTCGCGCGGCATTCGAGTCGTCGAGGGCGTGAGCTTCGGCGTCAAACCGGGTGAAGTTCTTGGGATCGCCGGTGTGGAAGGCAACGGCCAGACCGAGCTCGTCGAGGCGCTCGCCGGCTTGAGACCTGTTCTGAGTGGCGACATCCTGATCGATGGCGTCGACATCACTCGTCGTCCAGTTGCCGCGCGACACGATACCGGTTTGTCGCACATCCCCGAAGATAGGCATCGCCGCGGACTGATCCTCGAGTACACCGTCGCCGACAACCTGATACTTGGAGTCCAGAAGTATTTCGCCAAGAGAGGCGTAATTGAAAAGGATCGCGTGATGGAGAACGCGATCCAGGAGATCTCTGCCTTCGACATCAGACCTGCCAACCCTATCCTCGCAGCTCGCGCGCTTTCCGGCGGTAATCAGCAGAAAGTCGTCATCGCGCGCGAGATGGGACGTGATTTCTCGGTTCTCCTGGCCTCGCAGCCCACTCGCGGCGTCGATGTCGGCGCGATCGAGTTCATCCACCAGCAGTTGCTCGAGGCGCGCTCCAAAGGGAAGGCAATTCTTCTGGTAAGTGCCGAGCTAAATGAGGTGCTCGCGCTGTCTGACAGGGTCGCTGTGATGTATCGCGGCAAGTTCGCGGTGGTGATGCCTGCTGCCGAGGCCAGCGAGGAAGTCCTGGGCGAATACATGATTGGCACCAAAAAGGGCAACGCCGCGTGAGCGTGTCGTCCCTGGCCGGCGGTGCGCAGCCGACATTTGCCGCGACGCCGTGGCGCGAGCGCGCGGAAGAGGCGCTCATTCCACCGCTGGTCGCGCTGCTCGTCGCCCTGATCTGCGGCGACTTGCTGATCCTGAGTTACGGACAATCTCCGGCCGCTGTTTATCGACTGCTGCTCGAAGGAACCTGGGGAAACGCCTACGGATTCGGCCAGGTTCTGTACAAGGCGACCACGCTCGCCTTCACCGGACTGGCCGTTTCGTTCGGACTTCGTGCGGGACTGTTCAACATCGGGGGAGAGAGCCAGCTCGCGGCGGGAGGATTCGCCGCGGCGCTCACGGGCCTTGCGCTTCCTCTCGGCACGCCGCTCATCATCGCGCTCATTCTTTGCATGATCGCGGCGGGCTGCGCAGGTGGAGTCGTTGGCGCAGTGCCAGCGTACCTCAAAACCAGATTCGGCGCGCACGAAGTGATCGTGACGATCATGCTCAACTTTATCGTGCTCGCGCTGCTCAACTGGTTCATCGCCGGACATCTGCACGTGCCGGAGACGCTGCACACGCCGGAGATTCACGCGGGAATCCTGCCTCGCCTGGCCGATATAAATCCGAGGTTCCACGGCTCCGCTGCAAACCTCGCTCTCATCGTCGCCCTCATCGTCGCGTCAGGGGTCTGGTTCTACCTCTTCCGCGCCCGCGGTGGATATGAGCTACGCGCGGTTGGATTGCAGCCTGAAGCGGCGGAGTACGGTGGAATCAGTGTGGGTAGAGTGTGGATGAAGGCGCTCACTCTTTCGGGCATGATCGCCGGAATGGGCGGTATCAACTATGTGCTCGGCTATAAGCACTACTATGAAGATGGGTTTGCGAGTGGCGCGGGCTTTCTCGGAATCGCCGTTGCGCTCGTCGGGAGAAACCATCCGCTCGGCGTTCTGCTGGCGGCTTTTTTCTTTGCGACGCTCTCGCAGGGCGGTCTCGCAATCCATGCCTTCGTGCCGAAGCAGATGATGGACGTTCTGCAGGGCGTCGTCATCATTGCCGTCGCGACGGCGGTTCCGGAAGTCCGGCGTGTGCTGCGCAGCGCCCGCAAACGGGGCGACGCGTGAATCCGCTCTCCTTTCTGACCCAGATGATCCGCATCGCGATTCCGTATCTCTTCGCGGCGAGTGGTGGAGTTGTGGCCGAGCGGTCAGGGATTGTGAGCCTTACGCTGGAAGGGTTCATGTTGAGCGGCGCGTTCGGGGCTGTGGTCGGCACGCACTACTCGGGCAGCCCGTGGGTCGGAGTCCTGACAGGTATGTTCGGCGGACTCGTCTTCGCGCTCATACATGCGATCACCACGATCCGCTATCGAGCCGATCAGGTGGTAGTGGGAGTCGCGATCAATCTTCTCGCCATAGGCGTCACGCGATTTTTCCTCAAGCTCTTTTTCGCCAGCTCGTCGAATTCGCCGAGGGTGGCGGGCTTTGGGGGAAACATCAAAGCCGCTGGATTCGACAATCCTCTTCTCTGGCTCGGGCTTCTCTCTGCACCAGTGGTTGCCTTCATGATTTACAGAACTCCGTTCGGGCTCCGTGTGCGTGCGGCGGGCGAGCATCCGGAAGCAGCGGAAAGCGTGGGTGTCAGCGTAGAACGTGTCCGGTATCTCGCGGTTGCGATCTCCGGAATTCTCGCGGGACTGGGCGGAGTTTACCTCGCACTCGATCAGCACCAGTTTACTGATCAGATGACCGCGGGCCGCGGATTCATCGCCATCTCTGCCGTGATCTTCGGACGTTGGAGCCCGATTCGCGCCGCCGGCGCTTGCCTTCTTTTTGCAGCGGCTGAGACACTCCAGATACAATTACAGGGCAGTCACGCGATCCCTTCGCAGTTCATTGAGATGATCCCCTACGTCCTCACCATCATCGCGCTCGCCGGCGTAGTCGGCCGAGCGGTCCCGCCCGCCGCGCTCGGCAAGGTGGAGGACTAGGTGGCATCGCCTCTGCGCGGGAGAGCGTCAGCGGTAACCGGGCGAGTGTCGAAAGTCGCGAGCGGCAAGTTGTTCGTGTTGATCATCACGAACTTCGTGGACATGGTGGGATTGCTGATGATCATCCCGCTGATGCCGTTCTACGCGCGCGAGCTGGGAGGCGGAGCTCTCGTCGTCGCGATTCTCATGAGTGCTTTTACCGCCGCGCAGCTGCTCAGTGCTCCGCTGTGGGGGAGATTCTCTGATCGATACGGCAGGCGGCCTGCCCTGCTGGTTGGACTCACCGCTTCGTGTATTGCTTACGTCGTTTTTGCGTTCGCGAATTCGATATGGCTGCTGTTGCTTTCGCGGATCGTTCAGGGCGCGGGTGGCGGGACTGTCGGCGTCATTCAGGCATACGTTGCGGATTCCGTCGAGCCAGACAATCGCGCCAAGGCGCTCGGCTGGCTCTCCGCCGCGACGAATGTCGGCGTTGCGATCGGACCGGCGATCGGCGGCGCGGCGCTCAAGTTCGGCAGAAGCGGGCCGGGGCTAGCGGCCGCAAGCTTGTGTCTGGTGAACATTTTCTTTGCCTGGCGATTCCTACGCGAGTCGCGCGACATGACAGAGGCCCACGAGAAGAAGCCGAGAACATCGCGCACGGTCATCGCCCACGTGATCACACGGCCAAGTGATCCGGCGTCGCGCCTGATTTGGATTTATGCCATAGCGATGGGCGCGTTCTCTGGCCTAATGGCGATACTGGCTCTCTTTCTCGCCGACAGATTTGGAGTCGGCAAGGATCAGATCTGGGTCTTCTACACTTATGTTGGCGTGATATCCGTCGTGACCCGCGCTGGGATTTTGGGAAAGATGGTCGATCGGTACGGCGAGGCGCAGCTTTCGCGAATTGGGCTCGCTCTGCTCGCGACGGGCCTGGCGACCCTTCCTCTCGCGCGCGGCTACTTCATGCTCGCGATTGCGGTCGCGTTGATCCCGCTCGGCACCGCATTCACGTTTCCTTGTGTAACGTCGATGTTGTCACGCGTGATCTCGAGCAGGGAGCGCGGGCTGTACATGGGAGTGCAGCAGACGTTTGGCGGATTGTCGCGCGTGATCATCCCGCTTTGGGCGGGCTTTTCCTACGACCATTTTGGGAAGACTGTACCGCTCTTCAC
>CATPBD010000120.1 GCA_955652265.1 uncultured Gemmatimonadaceae bacterium
CGAGTAGAGAAGTCAAAAAACCCCGGGATTAACCGGGGTTTTTTGCAGGGGCTTGTCATCTTCCCGGCGAGCGGATGCAGTTTCTGATCAAATCTCCCGCCGCCACGGAGTCAGCGCGCGTGGCTAGCACGGGGCAGGGCGGGGGAACGGCGCTCGCGAGTGAGCGTTGGCCGTTAGCTCCGACCGAGCGGACTGCGGCCCAACCGTCGTCGAGCTGGTCGGGAAGGAGATACGAGGTCGCGGCACCTGCCTGATAGATCTTCTCATATGTCGGTGCGGTCGTACGTCGGAAGAGAACTTCGTAGCGCGTCGCGCCGGGGATCTCACGCCAGCTAACCATCCACTTCTGCCCGCCCGACGCCTGATCGCGGCGCGCCAGAGCTACCGGAGGCGCGGGAGCATTGGCCAGTGTTCCGACCACCGATGCGTTGAGCCTCGCGACGTTCGCGACGTAGCCGAAGTTCACGTGTGCGAAATCGTCCGTCGGCAGATGCTGGCGCTTGTAGTTCTCGAGCCTTTCCGTGAACCGGAGACCGGGATCTCCAAGGGCCACATACGGGCTGTGGTCGCCGCCGCGCGAGATGCGATCGAGCCGGAAGACGGGAAGAATGCTGAAGCGCGGGTTGTAGATCGCCCCGGTCGCCCAGGCGTAGCGGGCGAGCTCGCGGCTCGGGCCGTTGTCCGGATCGGCACCGAATATCCGGACGCTCGTCGAATCGACTGTTCCATCATCGGCGACAACGTTGCCAACGATGTCGTCCGTAAACGCCGACACGATCTTGTACCCTGCAGCGTGAAGTCTCTGCGCCAGATGCGTGGACCCGTACAGGCCTTCCTCCTCGCCGGAGTACGCCACAAAGATCACCGACGTCTCGAGCCCTCGCGGAAAGTGCTTCGAGAACACACGGGCAAGCTCGACGATGGCGGAGGTGCCGGAGCCGTCATCATCGGCGCCGGGCGCATCCTGGGTTGCTTCGAATCGTGCGAGCGGGCCCAGGTCCGTGCGCCCGCAGATGCAAGAGTCGTAATGTCCGCCCATCACCAGCACGCGGGTGGTGTCGCGACCGGGCAGCCACGCCAGAACGTTGACGACGTTCACCATGGGATGATCCGGGTGCCCGCGCATTTCGAGCAGAGCAGGGTCGTACTCGACGCGAAGGCATCCACCGCACGCTCGGCTGTAGCCACTGAGTTTGGCGAACAGGTATCGCCTGGCCGCGCCGATGCCGCGCGTGTTGCTAAGGGTGTCGCTCATCGTGTGGCGAGTCCCGAACGAAACCAACGCCGAATCGGTCTCGCGAATTCGCGCCGCCGAGATCTCGGCAATGGTGGCCGCGAGGGCGGGGTCTCGAACCAACCCGATCGTCACGTCCGGAACCGGTCCGGGATTGTTGGCGCGCTGTGCGGCAAGAGGAGCAGCGGTCGCTCCCAGCATCAGCGCAGTGACGAGCGTGCGAAACTCGAATCTCGGCATGTTATGTTATCCTGATGTGGACGGTTTCAACGGCTCAGAATACGGGCGGTAAGTGAGCAAGACAAGCGCGCCCCACGCGTCGCCCTCTCCCGAAGCGACTGCAGATCCGACGGAGATCTTCTGGCAGTGGTCGCGCTTCAGTGAGCTCCGGCCGGACGACCTGTACGCCGTTGTCCGGCTACGGGAAGCGGTGTTCATCGTCGAGCAGAATTGTCCCTACCCGGACGCCGACGGCCGCGATCCGCGCGCCTGGCACTTGCTCGGCTGGCGTCAAGGACCCAGCGAGCGGGGTCTCATCGCCTACGCGCGGATCTTCGCGCCTGGAGAGCGGTACACGGAAGGGTCGATCGGGCGAGTCGTCACAGCACAAGAGGTGCGGGGTACGGGCCTTGGCAGAAGACTCATGGCTGAAGCGTTGCGGCGTCTGGAAACACTAGCACCTGGCGAGAAGATCAAGCTCGCGGCTCAGCGCCGACTCGAGGAGTTCTACGCGGGGTTCGGATTCACCACAGTGTCCGCGCCGTACGAAGAGGATGGAATCATTCATGTCGACATGGTCCGCTAGCCCCCACGGCTCTTGATAACAAAAGCACGCTACTGTGAAGGCGAGACTTTCGCCGAGTTCATGGCTCGGGAGACCACCAACCACGAGCTGTGGGTGGGGATCACGCACCGAGTCTTGATTCCCCTCGAGATGTCCGCTCGCGTCGAAGCACTCGGCGGGCACTGGCACCTGCTCATCCTGAGCGAGGACTGGTGCGGTGATGCCGTCAACATCGTTCCGGTAGTCGCCAAGCTGGCAGAGTCGGTGAGCAACATGGATCTGCGCATTCTTGCCCGCGACGAGAATCTGGACATCATGGACGCGCACCTCACCGGCAAATCGCGCTCGATTCCAATCGTCATCCTGCTCAACAAGAAATTCGAGGAGTGTGGATGGTGGGGCCCGCGCCCACGAGCGCTGCAGAAGTGGGTGATCGAGAAGGGGCTGCTGCTGCCGAAGGACGAGCGCTACAAGGAGATCAGAACCTTCTACGCGCGAGACCGGGGGCTCACGACAATGGAAGAGATCGTGGCCATGCTCGAGCAATGCTGCAAAAGGCCAATGGCGGAAGTTGGTGGTTAGTCTGGCCTCTCGGTTGATCGGGATCAAAAGCAACAGAACAGGCGAGAGTTGTCAGATGCGTACATGTTAGTTGTTAGCAACTGTCTTGAAAGTCAAACGGAAATAAGTACCGGCGAGCTTTGATAGATCGACCACCGCTGGCCGGTGCGCATCATAGTGTTGAGGATCGTGAGTATTTTTCTCATGCAGGCGACGAGAGCGAGTTTCTTCGGTTTACCCGCGGCGAGCAAGCGCTGGTAGAACGCTCGGATCACAGCGTTGCGCTTGGTCGCCACGAGTGCGCCCATGTAGAGCACCGCGCGTACGCTGGCCCGCCCGCCCTGTACGAAGCGTCGACCGCGGAAAGTACCTGAGTCGCGACTCATGGGAGCGACCCCAACAAGCTTCGCGATCTCGCGACGCGAGAGCCGGCCGAGCTCAGGAAGATCCGCAAGCAAAGTGAAGGAGACTACGCGGCCCACACCCGGCACGCTCTGAAGTAAGTCGTCCTTCTCGCGCCAGGCACTCGATTCGCGCACCATATCGCCC
>CATPBD010000121.1 GCA_955652265.1 uncultured Gemmatimonadaceae bacterium
GTACCGAAGGTGATATGCCTACCTTCGTCGGACATAATCCGACGATAGCCCTGCTTCAGCGCCGGGAGTACGTCCCAGGCTGTACACGTGTCGACGACGATCTCGTACGACGGCATCGTAAGAACGCCTTCCACATGGGCGTTATAAAGAGTCAGAAAGCGCAAGAAGGCGCGCTCGATCTTGTCCCGATCCTCCGCGTGAACCGCATCCGTCAGTTCCCGCGCATACCTGGGGATCCCTTCGTGAACCACCTCCTTGAGCTCGAAGCGGCCCGTTGGGTCGATCGTCTTTGCGCGGTCCAGGAAGTAAGGCGCGAGCTCCTCCGGCTCGAGAATTCCCGGAACCCTCTCGTGCCATTGTGCGAAGAACTCCGCGTGCTTGCATTCCTCCATCACGAAGGTACTGAGGTACATTAACCAGTCGAAGCGGTCAAGCGCCCAGGCGGCTGCAATCATCGGGACGAGGTTCTCCGCCACGGCCTGCTCGCCGGCGAAGAAGCGGACAGTGAGCCCGAGCAGCGCTTCGCGCCTCTCCTCAGCAAGTCTCGCCCAATCCTCGACATCCGGCGAGTAGTCGAGCTCTCGCGGATTCCAGATCGCGTTTATCGCCTTTTCATACTTCCGATAGACGTTGCCCCGCATCATCTCGCGCGTGAAGTGGAACTTGCTGTGGTCGTCGGCCGCTCGAGGCATCAAGGCGGTTGCATGTGTCATAGATTCCTCCTTGTTCTCGGCGGAGCTTTTCACCGCTGCGTGCAAGACATTACTTCTTTGCCACGAGCATCAACAGCCAGCACAAGGTTCGTGTCGCTGCCTCGAGCAGCTGGTCAGTCCGATGGCGGGTGCGCGAATGTGCGTCGGCCCGCGGCCGCACGCTCGGTCTCGAGCATGTCGCGCTGAGCCTCCGCGCGCGAGATCAAAGCGTCGAGCTCGCCCGCGTAGAGCGCCGGATATCGATCTTCGACGTCTTTGAGCGTGCGCCATAACGACGCCTTGCCCTCCGCGCGAGGGAGAGCGTCTCCAAGGCCATGAACAGACGAAGCTCGCTCTCGCCGGAGCTGAGCCCGGTCAGCTTGACCCGGCTGACCTTCTCCGCCAGCCAGGTCGTGGCCTGCTTGACCGGGTTCTTGGTGATCCCCATGCGTTGCATCAGGTCAGACAACGTCTGCTGGTCCTCCTCGATCTGCGTCGCGAGCTCCCCGGCGCGGGTCGCTGGCTTGGTTCCCTCGCTCTGCGACTTGATTTGGCTCGCCAGATCACTGCCGAACATCGCTCCGGCAAGATGATCGTTCAGGTACACGTGCATCGGCTTATCTGCCATCGAAACCTCTCAGTCAGGGTGTCCGAAGATCACTACCCTTTTCAGCTCCCTGCATAGCAGCGGGCCGTCACAGATCGCCGGGTAAGCGATGAACCACCTGTGCATCATCGCGACCGAAGGACGTGTCGCCGCTCTGAAAGTCGCGTGATCGCCTTCGCACGGACGCGAGCGGCGTCCCCGAGCGCGCCTCGCTCGACGTCCAGGACCCGCACCGCGCACCGGATCGGCTAGCACTCTCGTCGGCATGCGGTCGTCCTGGCGTGGGAGCCGCGCCGCGGTCGTCGTTCAAGTGCAAAACGGAGGTCGGCCGATGACACGGGCGAGAGGTTCGATTGCTCAGGAAGCTCGCTTCGACAAAGATCAGATTGCCGAGTCGGCGCGGCCGACTGCTGGTAATGCTGCCGGTCTTGCTGCTCCTCGCCGGTGCGTCGTCGATCGCGGAGGCGGACTCGGTCGGACCGCTCCCGCCACCGGCGCAGTCTTACTGCGCCACGTTCTCGATCTCAAACCACTTCCCGAAGGTCCACCAGAAGGTCGTGATGACCGTGACGCCGCACTTCGACTTGTGTGGCGCGGCATACAACACCTGGACCTTCCCGGTTCTGCCGGATGCCAAGCGCATCCACGGCTGTCAGGACGATGGATTATCCTGCACCTACCTGGTGACCGGTGGCGCGGCGACGGGGACGCCGGGGCACCGCATCGAGAGCGAGTGCCTGAATGGCACCGACTCGGGGCGAGGGGATTACGGCAACTGGGTGTCGTGTGACTACTACGCGTTCTTACCCGACTGCAGCAGCACCCCGTTCTTCAAGGTCGACCACCAGCGCGTGGGGCGATTCACGATAGTCACTCTCAAAGGCAAAGGATGGGACGCGCCCGGGTGCGGCGCGGTGACGATCACGCCTTCCATCGACGGCCAGGCCACGGGAGATCGTTGGGTCATCAATGCCTCGAGCTTTTCGAGGAGGATCATCAAAGAGGTCCGCTTGTGCGGGATCCAGCTGCGGGCGCAGCAGCCAAATGGGCGGGCGCGCACCGGCGGCTTCACACTCGGCGGGTGGGCGCCGGTGAAGGTTGTTCTCGCCCATTCAGGCGTCACTTCGAGTGGGGAGCACCTATATTCCGGGGACTTACTGTGCAAGCGGGAGCTCGGCGGCTTCCCCGCCGATCACTACACGGCAGCGGACGTGCACAGCTTGGCGACGCACCTGGGGCAACAGCTGCTCGAGGTCGACAACGGCGGTCATCCCATACTCGTGGATGCCGCCGGTATGGTGACCGTCAACGGCATGAGCTATGAGGGGGCGAATCCCGCGGACCTCAGCGCGCGGTACGACTCGATCGTCCAACGGCCTGGCCTCCAACATCTGAATGGGAGTCCCTATAGCTCCGCCGTCGTTGTCGAAGGCTCGGCCGTCGCCAATGGGCCGCTCACGGTACAAGGCGATTTCGTCATCAATGGTGGCTACCTCTTCGTGAGCGGCGATCTCAACGTCAGTGGGACCATCAGTGGACTCGGGGCGGTCTTCGCGACAGGGAACATCACCGCCAGCGGCGGTGCTCGTCTCAACACTGACTCGAAGTACGCATTGGTCGCCGGCGGCTCGCTGAACCTGCCTTAGGCAGATCGAGCTGCGCCGACCCGCCTGAGGCTCCCGGACTGCGCCCACGCGGAGGGCTGTCCAGCGTCCTCTGTGAACCGCTTGAACTTCGCGCTCGCGACCCTCATGAGCCCGACCATCAGACCGCTCGCCCGCGGCCGTCTCACGAGCTTTGCCGTTCTAGCGGGCTTGCCCCGAGGCGGACGGCGAGATACGGTCGCGGAGAACACTCCAATGTTTGAGCAAAGGAGATGGACGTGGCCGCACTGCA
>CATPBD010000122.1 GCA_955652265.1 uncultured Gemmatimonadaceae bacterium
ATCGTAGACCGCCGTTGTTGCTCTCTGCTCGCTGCTGGTTCCCGAGCCCACGACGTCGAATCCGCGGTCGCGCAGAAACAGAACGGCGAGGCGCGCCAGCCCTTTCGTCTTCGTTGCGTTGAAGACTTCGACCTTGATCCGGACTCCCTCCGGCGCCTGGGCGTCGTCTGGCACGTAGGGCGCTCCCCCACTCCGATTGTTCAGGGCTCGCAGGGCTAGCCAGCCGATTGCAGCCAACACGAGCACGGCGAGAATGATTCGCCCGTAGCGACGCCTTGGGCGCGTTACCTCAGGCTGTTCCAGAGCTCGACGGTTTCGGGGAAGATGTGATTGCCCTCGCGCACCGACCACTCGAGTCGAAAGCGCACGACCTGGCGAAACACGCCCTCGAAGTTGTGCGGCACCTGACTCGCGAGGAAACCGCGATCCTCGGCGAGGAATTTCCGGCCAGGCTCGAGATAGTCGGCCATGTATAGCGCGCGACCCGTCCGATCCCATTTCGCCGAGCCAACGGTGTGATACCGGATCGCATCGAGAACAGTTTTTCTGCGTTCGCCTTCCGCCTCGAGTTTTTTCGCAACGGCCGGACCATTCAAGAGCCCATCGGGCGACGTGCGATCGCCCGTTATCTCGCGCAGCTCGGGGAGAGGTGCATCACGCAAGGCGTCGTGCCACGTGCCCGCGTCGATCCAGGCATTTGCTTCGTCTGTACCGATACGCATCGCTGCCCCCCAAGCTCGAAGGAGCGACGTAACGCGCTGGATGTGCGCGAACCTTCTCTCGCTCACCTGCGCCCACACGGGCAGCCCAGAGGGTTGTGTTTGAACCATCTCAGAAGATGATGTTGTCGATCAACTTGGTTTCGCCGACCCGAACGGCGCCGACGGCCGCATCTCCGTGGCGTACGTTGTTCACGCGTTGAAAGGTGTCGGCGTTCACTGCTGCCAGATAGCGCGGCGTTAGTCCGACAACTCGCTCGAGCATGCGCCACCCAGTCGCCTCGAGTGCGCTGGCCCGCCGTTCTCCCTTGGCGAACGCGTCGCGCATCGCAAACAGGGCCCTGGAAAGAATCAGCCCGAGCTCACGGTCTCTCGGGGACAGGTAGCGGTTCCGGCTCGACATGGCGAGACCATCCGGGTCCCTCACGATCGGGGCAACAAGAATTCCCACTGGAAAATTCAGATCACGGACCATGGCCTTCACCGCCGCGGCCTGTTGAAGATCCTTCTGGCCAAAAACCGCTACGTCGGGCATCACGATGTTAAAGAGCTTTGCGACTATTGTGAGAACACCCTCGAAGTGATGCGGCCGCACAGCACCCTCCCATTCCTTTCCAATGCTTCCCGGATGGACGAAGACCACGGGCGCGTGTTCGGGGTAAACGTCTTCCTTTGTCGGTGTGAACAGGAAGTCTACTCCCCTTTCCGATGCGAGTTTTGCGTCCTCGTCGAGCGTACGAGGGTAGCGAGCAAAGTCCTCACTCGGAGCGAACTGTAGAGGGTTGACGAAGATGCTCATTACGACCACGTCAGCCACGTTCTTGGCCTCATCGATGAGCGTGAGGTGACCTTCGTGAAGCGCGCCCATCGTCGGCACCAAGGCAATGCTCTGCCCTTTCGCCCGCACGTCCGCTACGACGTGGCGCATCTCAGAAATCGTTCCGACTGATTGCATGCTAGAAGCTGTGGTCGGCATCCGGATAGGTGCCGTCTCGTACGTCGCGGGCCCAGCCTCCAATGGCTGTCCGTACTTCCTCCGCCATCTCCGCGTACCGCTTTAGAAACTTCGGCTGGAACGTGTCGTTCAGACCAAGTACGTCCGGGAGCACCAGCACTTGCCCGTCGCATTGTGCGCCCGCTCCGATGCCAATGGTCGGGATTCCCACGGCAGCGGTGATACGAGCAGAAACCGCGGCGGGAACCAGCTCGAGGACGATCGAGAACGCGCCAGCTTCTTCGAGGCCCTTTGCCTCGCCAATCAATCGCTCCGCTCCTTCCTCTTCGCGCCCCTGAACGCGCGCGCCTCCAATCGTATTCACCGACTGCGGCGTGAATCCGATGTGAGCCATGACCGGAATTCCGGTTCGGACGAGAGCGTGCACCGTGTCGAGCATCTCGTGGCTGCCACCCTCAACCTTCACTGCGGACACTCCAGTCTCCTGGATCGCGCGCCCGCAATTGAGTACTGCGCTCTCGATGCTTGCCTGGTAGGAGAGAAAAGGCATGTCGATGATGATGAGCGCGCGCTTCGCCCCGCGACGAACCGCGGCGGCGTGGTAGATCATGTGGTCCAGGGTTACCGGAAGTGTCGAGGAATACCCCATTACGGCAGTCCCGACGGAATCGCCGACGAGAATGGCATCGACGCCGGCCTCATCGACCAGTCGCCCAAACAGCGCGTCGTACGCCGTCATGACAACAATCTTCTCGCCCTTGCGCTTCCGCTCGGCGAAATCGCGCACCGTTATGGGCCGTTGCTCGCGACCTCCGCTACTCGACACGCGAGCTCCGTAGCGTCGCCAGCTCGCGCAGCCAGAAATCGCGATTGGACAACTCCGGGTGAGGAACTGTGAGTTCCTGCTCATGCACGGATTGATGCTCGAACAGCACAATGTCGAGGTCCAGTGTACGTGGACCCCACCGCGTGCGCCGCACACGTCCAGCCTTGGCCTCTATGCGGTGGAGCTCGGTGAGCAGCTCGCTCGGCGACAGTTCGGTCTCGATGGCGATCATCTGATTGAGAAATTGTCCCTGAGCGATGGGCCCGATTGGAGCGGTCTCCTCGACCTCGGTTTGGCCGAGCACTCTGGTGCGGGCTAACGCGGCGATGGCGCCTCGCGCCTGCGCCAAAAATACCTCACGCTGGCCGAGGTTGGAGCCGAGCGCTATGTAGGCGACATCTTTCACGCACGCTCTCTCTCGAGCGCCACCTCGGCATAGGCGAGGGGGCCCGGGAGCGCGACATTTGGCTTCCGCACGGCGATTCGCACCCGCGTGACCAAAGGCAGGTCGAGCGCGCGATCAGCGATCCGCTCGCCAACTTCCTCCAGGAAGCTGATATGTCCCTTCGTGACGACCTCGGCGACAAGATCGTAGACGCGCCGGTAGTCGACGATGTCCTTCGCCGACACCTGGGCGCCTGAACGTCTCACCCAGAGCGACGCATCGACTTCGATCGATTGCGCGATCTCTGCCTCGTGGGGAAGAACTCCGATGCGTGCATGAAAGCGCATCGCTTTGAGCGTCACCACGTCGTCTTTGTTCGGACCGTCGCTACGCATCCAGCGCCTCCCTCAGGCTCCGCGTGAGAGCTAGTACAGCCTCCGTACCTTCTTCGGCCGCCCTCACGATCGCACTGCCAACGACAACACCATCGGCGAGCATCCCCACTTTTCTCGCCTGTGCCGGCGTCGATATTCCGAAGCCAACACATATCGGCAGAGCTGTCGTCGAGCGCAGTCGCGAGATCGTCTCCGGCAGAGAAGCAGCCGTGCTTTCCTGCAAGCCGGTGACGCCGAGACGACTGATAAGATAAACGAACCCGCTGCCGTGCCGTGCGATCTCCGCCATGCGATCCCGGGGCGTGGTCGGGGCGACCAGCCTGATGAACGCGAGCGGGCTGTTCCCCAGCCATTCCTCCCGTTTGGGATCTGCGCCGACGGGGACGTCGGTGATCAGGATTCCGCTGGCGCCAGAATCCGCGGCGCGTGTCAGCGCGCGTTCGCCGGCCGCGAGTATCGGATTCAGGTAACTGAAGAGAACAACCGGTATTGTCAGTTTCGCTCGTTCCACCAGGTCGAGAACGCGGTCATAGGTCATTCCGTTCTCGAGCGCCCGCTGCGAGCTGGCCTGAATGATGGGTCCGTCGGCAATTGGATCTGAGAAAGGAACTCCGAGCTCCACGATGTCGGCGCCCCCTTCCTGCAACGCGTGGAGAGTCTCGAGTGAGCGGGACACATCTGGATGTCCGGCTGTGACGTAACAGACCAGTCCCCGCCGGGACTCTCTGTGGAGAGCGTCGAAGCGACGCGCGATTGCGTTAGATGAGGTAGTCGCCGGGGGTGATGCCATACCGATCTGGGTCCGCCGTCTTGATGATTGTGCGCGCGTACTCACCGCCCGCCTCGGGAATCGCGAGGTCTACGACGAGCGGCGGACTGATCCTGTTGCCCTGTGCGTCGCTGATAATCTTAACGATCGGTCTGGACAATGCTTCCGGATTCGGATTGGACGCCGAGACCACGGCGAGCTCGAACGTGTCGAGGATGACGAGCGTTCCCACCGGATAGATGCCAAGCAGGTTGATGAAAGCCTTGACGAGGACGGGGTCGAGGCCGCGACGGGGGTTGTCGCGCATCTCCTCGAGCACATCGGATGGAGCCAGCGGTTCAGTCTTGTAGACCCGCCTGGAGGTAGCTGCGTCGTACCCGTCCGCGATCGACACGATCTTGCTTAGCAAGCTCACCTGGCGCGGGCGGATGGCCTTGGGGTAGCCGGTAAGGTCGATCTTCATGTGGTGCTCGTGGCAGACTGTCATCGCACGGTAGGAGAGCTCCTCCTGCTGCCTGCGGAACTGGAAGAGTACGAGAACTCCGAGCCAGGGATGCGACGCCATCCACTTCCACTCCTCGTCCGTGAGCTCGCCAGACTTCTGCAGAACATCTAGCGGAACGCGTGACTTCCCGATGTCGTGCATCAACGCCGCCAGTCCAAGCTCGTACAGCTGCAGCTTCGTCATTCCGAGACGGCGGCCGAGCGCGATCGAGAAAATGCACACGTTCACCGAATGGGTAAAAGTGTACTCGTCGTAATCGCGGATCGCGGTCAGGCCGATGAGGGAGGTCTCCTCGTTCAGCACCTGGTCGACGATGCCCTGCACCACTCGCTTGATCTTCCTGATGTTGGGCGTTTTGCCGATGCGCACAGAGTTGATCACGTCCTTCGTTACAGCCACCGACTGCGAGTAAGTGCGGTTGGCGGCGGCTTTCGCTTCTTCGTTGAACTCCCTGTCCGTTTGGGTCTCGGTCGGCGCGTCGAGCTGAAAGGTTTCGATTTTCGCGTCTTTCAGTCTGGCAACGATTTCCGTGAAACGCTCAGCCGGCGAACCCTTCGTTTCGGCGCCGAGAAGAGAGAGCAATACGGTCCAATCCCGCGCGGTTCCCTTCGTGCCAACGTGAATGGCCCCGATGCCGGCTACCTTGCAAAGCGCCAGGATGTGACCGAAAGTCGCGTAGTTGCTGAGGTCGAGCCTCAGCCGGGTGGAGTTGATGAAGATGAATTCGCCCGAAACGCGAAACTCGAGCTCTCCTTCCTCGGCGCGCAGAGCCTCCGCGACCTGAGACAGCTCCGCCAGTGTTTTCTGCACCGCGCTGTGCTCGAGAGGATAAAGCTTGATCGCGCGCAACGCCGCGTAATACGCGATCATGAAGTTTCTTCCGCCGCGGCGAACGTTGGCGCCCGACTGGCCCCCGCTGTCGCTGCGGACGGACTCAGTGACCCCCTTGGCGGCGGTCATGTCGCCGCCCCGCGAATCGCCCGGCTGACGGCGTTCCGCACGATGATGTCCTTCTCACCAGCCGCTTTATTCAGCGATTCCATCGCCTTTGGCGAAGCAATTTTGCCGAGTGCCATCGCCGCGCAGGCGCGAAACTCGGAATCGTCGCGCTTGCCCATGAAACCCTTGGCGTGGAGCACGCTGTCGAGAAGGGCAATTCCACCATCCCCGGAGAGCAGACCGAAAGCTTCGAAGAACGCCATCTTCTCCGTCAGGTTGCTCTCGCGAAGAACTTTCCCCTTAAGGGCAGCCTCGACGCGCGGCAGCGCGGCCCGTGCGTTGCGCGCGCCAAGCGCGCGGACGGCGACAATTCGGACCTCGCGATCCTCGTCGCCTAGTGCGCGCTCCAGCATCTGCATCGCACCGGGGGAACCAATCTCTGTAAGAGCCGTAACCGCCGCGAGGCGCATGTCTGACTCTCCCACGGTCAACAGCTTTCCAAGCGCGGGGACTGCCGCAGGTGATTTGAGAGCGGCGGCGCGACGGATCGCTTCAACCACCACCGCCTCATCGTCCGAGCCAATCAAACGAATGAGCTCGGCGCTGTGTGCGGATGCGAGCCTGCCGGCCGCGACCTCGAGCAACATCTTGAGCTGAGGATTGGCGGTGCGACCGATCCAACCAAGGATGGTTTCGAGCGCGCGGGGTTGAAGAATTCCGAATAGCTCGTCGAGCTCCAGTTGTGGCGCGCGCAGCGGCGAGTCTTCGAGCGCCTGAAGCAGTTGGCCGAGCGGTTTCGGATCGCTCATCAATTCGCCAAGCTGGGTCAGCCGCTGCTTCTGCGGCTCGAGGATCTCGGGCGCACGATTGGCGGCGACGCCGGCTTCGCGCAGCAGATACGCAGCGTTCCTGTACTGCGCGCTCGAGAGCAGTATGAGAAGGAAGTAGTCGAGGAGCCCGCAAATCTCCTCGCGCACGGTAGGGTCCTTGTGCGTCTCGAAGATGTCCAGCAAAGACGCAACTACGGCCGGCCTTAGATCGGTGGAGAATTCGCGCTTGATCTCGCCCTGCAGGTACTCGACCTCCCGATCGTCGAGGAAGTAAAGTGTCGAGTCGAAGTCGTCGAGATTTGCGATCGAGGAGTTGGTCGTCTCGAGCCCGGCTTCAGCCTGCGCGGGCGAGAGGATCTTCTCCTTTTGCTCGGCGCGTTCCATCGATTCGACGCCAGGCCCACCTTCGGCGGTGAGGTCGACGTACTTGTACTGCAGGGTCGCGAATTCGCGCTCCCACATCATTGTGAGCAGATCGTCGTCGTCGTCCGTGGCCTTGCGAACCCGCTGAAGCAGATCGAAGAATGTCCCCAGCTCTTCTTCCTCGAATCCTTTCAGCATCTTCAGCTCGCGGATACCGTCCTTGTAGAGAAGCCACGCAAGGTTGTCGCTAGTCCTCTCCTGTTCGTCCAGAACGACGCGCCCTTCCCACGTGAGCTGCGTCTCGACGATTTGAAGCTCGAGCTCGTCGGTCTGTTTCCAAATGACGGCGAACGCTTCACGCACCGACTCCAGCGACCGCGCGTGCATGGGGTTGTTGGGAAGGTAGAGCTGGTGCGCACGAACGGCCTTGACGAAGTACTTCAGCAGCTCGGTGACGTACGCGATGGGAAAGGACGGCTCGTCGAGCTCGTCCTGTGCCGCGCTTGCGGTTGCCGACGTTGTCATTCGGGAAGAAGTCCCATCTCAGTTATTTGCGCGAGCTCCTTGTCGCCCCGCCCGCTGATGCAGATCAGCACGGCGTCGTTCTCTTTCCACCGACCCTTGTCTTTGACGACCCAGGCGACCGCGTGTGACGTCTCCAGCGCCGGGATGATGCCCTCCAGCCTGCTGAGTATGCCCAGTCCCTCGACTGCTTCGTCGTCGGTTACGGAGACGTAGAGCGCCCGTCCGGTGTCCTTCAGGTAGGAGTGCTCGGGGCCGACCCCCGGATAGTCCAGGCCCGCCGAGATTGAATGCGCGGGATGGACCTGACCGCTCTCATCCTGCAGCAGGTAGCTCAGTGAGCCATGGAGTACCCCCGGAACACCCCGCTCAAGGGAGGCGGAATGTTCCCCGCTGTCGAGCCCCCTCCCCGCTGCCTCGACTCCAACGAGCTCGACCGACGAATCGGGGATGAACGGGTGGAAGATCCCCATCGCATTCGACCCACCTCCGACACACGCGACTATGCTCGTCGGAAGCCGCCCCGCGGTCTCGAGCATCTGAGCCTTGGCTTCGAGCCCAATCACCGACTGGAAGTCGCGTACCATGCGCGGATACGGCGCCGGCCCGACCACCGAGCCAATGATGTAGTAGCTGTCAGTTACGTTGGTGACCCAGTCACGTATTGCCTCGCTGGTCGCGTCCTTCAAGGTCCGGGTGCCGGAACGAACCGGAACCACCGTGGCCCCCATCAGCCGCATCCGAAAGACGTTGAGCTCCTGCCGCCGCATGTCCTCTTCGCCCATGTACACGGTGCATTCGAGCCCGAAGCGCGCGCACACGGTCGCTACGGCGACTCCGTGCTGCCCGGCCCCGGTCTCCGCGATAATGCGGCGCTTTCCCATTCGCCGAGCGAGGAGCGCTTGTCCGAGGGCGTTGTTGATCTTGTGCGCCCCGGTGTGGTTCAGATCTTCTCGTTTTAGATAGACGGCGCAGCCGACCTCCTCCGAGAACCGCGGCGCGGTGCTGAGCGGTGACGGTCTCCCGACGTATTCCTTGAGCAGTCGGTCCAGCTCGCCAGTGAACTTGGAGTCCCGCATGGCTTCATCGAACGCTGCGTCGAGCTCCTCGAGCGCGGGGATGAGCGTTTCGGGTACATATCGTCCCCCGAACGCCCCGAAGCGGTGAACGGTGTCCGCCTGCACGTTAGAGGACCCGAGAGCCGGAAACCGCCGCGTAGAATTCGCGCATCAGCCAGGGATCTTTGATCCCCGCAGCGCTCTCGACACCCGACGAAACATCGACGACATCCGGCGCGAGCGTGCGTACAGCCGAGCCGACGTTGCTCGGATTGAGTCCTCCAGCGAGGACTACAGCCGAGCTGCCTCTATCGCGCGCGAGATCCACAGCCATCTCACTCCACGGCAGCGCCAGCCCTGTTCCGCCAAGCTGTTTCTCGCTTCTCGCGTCCAGCACGATCGCATCGGCGCTGTCGAAGAGCTCTTCGGCTTCCTCAGGTATGTGCGTGCCCGCGATCCTGATCGCTGCCCAGATTTCGCCACTGAATCGCTTGCGAATCGCTCGTATGTCAGAGATTGTCGGATCGGCGTGGAGCTGTGCGACGTCGAGGTGCGTCTCCTCGGAAGTCCGCGCGATGACGTCCGGGTCATTGGTACCGAATACGCCTACGCGTTTCACCTTTTTGCCGAGCGATTCGAAGATCCGCTTCGCCTGCGCAGCCGTGACTCGCCGCGGCCCCTCGGCGAACACCACGCCGATGTAGCTCGCGCCGATTTCGGCGCCGAGCGCTGCGTCCTGGGGCCGCGTCATGCCGCAGAACTTAACCTTTGCGAGCACCGCCCGTCCGTGTTACGCCCGTGAGAGCGCGAACCGCTGCTTCCGGATCGGGCGAGCCTGACAGCTCGGAGCCTACCAACACCGCATCGGCTCCGGCTGCTGCCACTCGGTTTACGTCTGCAACCGTCTTCACGCCACTCTCAGCTATTGCGACGACGCCCTGCGGGATCAACGGAAGGATACGGAGCGCCGTATCGGCGTCGATCTCCAGCGTTTCGAGGTTTCTGTTGTTGACGCCGATCAACCGTGCGTCGAGCGAGAGAGCAAGGTCCAGCTCGTTGGCGTCGCGCACCTCTACCAGGATCTCGATCCCGACGTCATCCCCCGCTTTGATGAGCTCCTTGAGACGACTCGGAGGGACCGCGCGTGCAATGACTAGCGCCGCGGAAGCGCCGAGAGACCGCGCCTCGAGGATCTGCACGACGTCGACATGAAAATCCTTCTTGAGCAGTGGAATCGGAACTGCCGCGCGCGCCCGCAGGAGATCCTCGTTCGAGCCACCGAACCGCCGAGGCTCGGTAAGAATCGATATCGCCACCGCGCCCCCGTCGTTGTAGGCGCGAACCTGTTTCTCGAGGTCAAGACGCATGTTGATCTCACCCTTCGACGGTGACGACCTCTTGACCTCAGCGATTACCGCGACCTGGGCGCGCCGCAGTACCTGGGCAAATGCGGGGGGTCGGCCGAGGCTCTCAATCAGTCTCGTAAGCTCTGCCGCCCGGGGCGTCAGCGCGTCGGCGCGCATGCGCGCTTGGTCCGTCAGCTCGCCGAGAGTTCCGCTCGGCGGGGTCCAGGCAGAAAGAGCTTGCGCTTCGGTCGATCTTCGGCTAACGTAGGAATTCGGCAAATGTTCGGTAGGAAGAAACCGACCGGTACGTTCTCAAAACCAGCCGCGGAAAAGGGACGAAAAGGGATATGTCGCTCACAAAACGCCAGCGGGAGATTCTCACCTACCTCGCGAACTACTCTGAAGAGCACGGCTACGCGCCAAGCTTCGAGGAGATTGCGACGCAGTTTAACTATAACTCCCTTGCAACTGTCCACGAGCATCTCACCAATCTCGAGCGCAAGAACTACATCAAGCGCGCGTACAACGAGAGCCGTGGCATCGAGGTCATGCCATCGGACATTCTTCCTCGAGCGATGTCACTGCCGCAATTGGGCACTGTGCGGCCGGTCTCCCAATCGAGGCGATCCGGGTCCCCGAATCGATCGGAGTGCCGGAGGACCTGGTCCGGCGCAGCGGCAACCACTACGTCCTGCGCGTCCGCGGCAACTCGATGATCGACGAACAGATTCGCGACGGCGACTTCGTTAACGTCAACGAGAAAAACACAGCCGATA
>CATPBD010000123.1 GCA_955652265.1 uncultured Gemmatimonadaceae bacterium
GACCATCGGCACTTCCACATTCGCGCCGAGCGCGAGCTGAGGGTACGTGACGAGCACCTCTGTATAGAGATCTTCACCGTCGCGCTCGAAGCGTGAATCTTCCTCGACCTCGAACACCACGAGAATGTCTCCCGCCGGTCCTCCACGCGGTCCGACATTGCCAACGCTGCGCATGGTCATGTACTGACCCGTTGCGACGCCGGCAGGAATGCGCACGAGGATCTGCTTCTCGGCGCGGACCCGTCCCTCGCCGCGACACTTCTTGCACGGTGACGAGATGATCGTCCCTTCACCGGAGCAAGTCGAGCACGGCGCGACGCTGATTACCTGACCGAAGAACGACCGCTGTGCTCGACGAACCTCGCCAGTGCCGGCGCACGTCGCGCAGACAGTCGGCGACGTTCCAGGCTCGGCGCCCCTTCCGTCGCAGCGATCGCACGGCTCGAGCAGTTTCACCGTCACAGTTTTCTCAACACCCGTCGCAACTTCGGCGAGCGTCATGGGCATCGAGATCTTGATGTCGGATCCGGTGCGAGGGCCAGCTCCACGTCCACCGCCTCCGCCGCCAAACAAGTCGCCGAATCCGCCCAGTCCGCCGAGGTCGCGCATGAAGATGCTGAGCGCCTCGGAGAGATCGACGTGATGGAATCCGCCAGCGCCCCCGCGCAGGCCGGCTTCACCGTAACGATCGTAGAGGGCGCGCTTGTTCGGATCGCGCAGCACATCGTACGCCTCCGTGATCGCCTTGAACTTCTCCTCGGCTTCCTTCGCGCCGTTGTTGCGATCCGGATGGTACGCCATCGCGAGCTTGCGATACGCCTTCTTTATTTCTTCCTCGCCCGCGCCGCGCTGGACGCCGAGCGTTTGATAAAAATCAGCCATGATTCCTGGAATTCTCCCTCAGTAGATCCGTCACCAGCTCTGACGTGTGCGTCACGAGCGAGATGACCTTGTCGTACGGCATGCGGGTCGGGCCGATGACGCCGATTACGCCCGTCAGCGGGCCCGCGTGATAGGAAGCAGTGACGACGGTGAAGCTCGCCAGCCTCGGGTCGTTGTGCTCGTTTCCAATCGTGATCGACACACCACCTGTCTCGCTACGACGACGCAGCAGCTCACCAAGTTTCTCCCGCGTCTCGGTCAGGGCGACCAGCTTGCGCATGTTATCGATCGTGGCGAACTCCGGCTGTTCGGCGAGAACCGATGCCTGTCCGAACACAACGGTGTCGTCACTTGGCTCCAATGCGCTATCGAAGAGCTGGTCGCCCTCCTCGATGAAGACGTTGAGGAGATGTGATGCTTCACGAGTGGGGCCGATGTCGCGCAAACGGTCACCCAACGATGAGCGAATCTGTCGCAGGCTGAGTCCGGCGAGTCGCTCGTTCAGGACGTTGGTGACCTCAGCTATCGCAGCATCGGCGATTTCGCCCTGAACATCGACGAAGATCGTTCGCACCGCGCCTGCCGAGAGCGTGAGCGCAACGAGAAGGCGCTCCGAGGAGAGACGAATGACCTCGACGCGCTCGAGGATCGCGTTGTCGAGCCGCGGACCGAGGGCAATGCCCAGCTCCTGAGTGATGACGCCAAGGCTCTGCGCCGCGCGACGCAAAATCGCTTCGACCGCGGACCCGCCGGTGGCGATCTGCGCGGTGAGCTGCTCGCGCTCAGTCAGGTCGGGGGCGCGGAGCGGGATCAGCGAATCGACGTAGACGCGATAGGCGACGTCGGTCGGGACTCGGCCGGCCGAAGCGTGCGGGTGGAAGAGATACCCCTTCTCCTCCAGGTCGCTCATGGTGTTCCGGATGGTTGCCGGTGAGACGTTGAGCCCGAATTTGAGGGCGAGCCTGCGAGAGCCGGCCGGCTGAGCCGTTTCGACGTAAGTCTGAATGACGGCTTCGAGAACTCGCCGTTCGCGCTCGTTCAGACCAGGACGTGACATACTCTCAAATATAGCAGTGACTAGGAGTTGCGCTTAATGCCGCGGTCGCCCGATTTGACCTGCGGGCAGCTAAATCCGCGGCGAGACTATCCAGGCGGAGCCAGCCGGTCGGGGTTAGCCGAAGTCGTGGGAAGACCGACTCGTGACCGTTATGTGCGACCGTCTGGGGCTTATCGAGCTCACCCCATCCCGCCGTTTCCCACAACTCGGTTACGGAAAGCTCGGACCCCCCGACCTCGAGACCACGTCGGGTTCGCAACCCGAGATACTCCTCTTCGACGCCGCGGTTCTCATCTGTGAGGGTCTCTTCTCCACCGATTGTCGGCTCTGAATTTGAAAGACGGCGCACCCACTCTGCGTAGGCGGCGACGTTCCAGCGTCGAACTGCGCCATCGAACGAATGCGCGGATGGGCCGACGCCGGCGTAAGGAGCGCCCGTCCAATAGGCCGAGTTGTGTCGGGACGCCTTGGCAGGAAGGGAGAAGTTCGAGACCTCGTAGTGATCGAAGCCAGCCGCGTACATCGCCTCGTGGGCGTAGAGGAACTCTTCCTCGTACTGAGTTTCGGATCCTTCGACGATCGCGCCCCGATCTGCCCAGCGTGCGATGGGGGTGTGCGCTTCGACCGTGAGGCCGTAGAGCGACACGTGCGACGGGGTGAGCTCGAGCGCGCGCTGGACGTCCTTCTTCCAATTGCGGTTCAGATGCGCGGGCAGGGCGAAGATGAGATCGAGCGAGACGTTCTCTATTCCGCCTCTTCGAATCGCCTTGACGGCTCTGCCGATCTGGGAAGAGTCGTGGGTTCGATGCATCCACTCGAGCACCGTATCATCGAAGCTTTGCGCGCCGAGCGAGATGCGGTTGACCCCGGCGGCAAGCCATTGCGCGACGGAGATGTCGTTCACGTCATCCGGGTTCGCCTCGATAGTGACTTCAGCGTTAGAGGCGATTTGCGCGCGCTCCCGAATCGCTGAGAGAACGTTGGCCACGCCGACGCCGCCGAGCCGTGACGGAGTTCCGCCGCCGAGATAAACCGTGTCGAGCGTCGAGCCATCTACTGCTCCGAACGCGAGCTCGGTGCGAAGCGCGTTCGTGTACTCATCGACTGGAGTGCGGGAGCGAACCGCGATCGAGAAGTCGCAGTACGAGCACCGGCGGGCGCAGAATGGGACGTGAACGTAGAGATGGCTCGGGGGCATCTCGGAATATAGGCCGGTTTGGCGAAACTTTACTGAAGACTGTACAGCTATGGGAGGCAGGCTGATGTGTCGGCGTTTCCACTGCTGCACTCATCCCTCAGCGCCGGCCAAGGGCGCTTGAAGTGTCGACACCCAACTTTACGGGAGATTTACTGTTACGTCTTCCGGCCTCACGCTTTGCTTTAGACGCAAAAGCTCGGTCCACCACGCCGCCGTGAGGGCATCAAATCCTTCGCGTGCGGGCGCGCTAACGGCGAAGAGTCCGAACGCTCCCGGGGCTTCGATCGGCGGCGCGTACTGTTCGCCCAGCAGGTCCATCTTGGTGAACACCACGCAGTGGGGCTTGGCCGCCAAGTCCGGCGAGTACTCGGCGATCTCGTGCCTCAACTGGTCGTACTCCGCCTGCCAATCCATGGCATCGATCGGAATCAGAAAGGCGAGCATCCGGGTGCGTTCGATGTGGCGAAGGAATTGGAGACCCAGACCCTTCCCTTCGTGCGCTCCTTCGATGATGCCGGGGATGTCCGCTACCACGAAAGTGCGGTTATCCGAGAGCTGGACTACGCCGAGGTTTGGCTGGAGGGTGGTGAACGGGTAGTCGGCGATCTTTGGGCGCGCCGCGGAGATCACTGAAAGCAGGGTCGACTTACCGGCGTTGGGCTGGCCGACCAGACCGACGTCGGCGATCAGCTTCAGCTCCATTTCGACCTTGCGGACTACTCCCTCTTCGCC
>CATPBD010000124.1 GCA_955652265.1 uncultured Gemmatimonadaceae bacterium
ACTGGTGGCCGTACAACGTTGCCCCGTCGTGCCAAAACCGCCCCAGAGTGCCCCTTCGAGGGCGAGATCGAGGTCGGCATCGTCCATCACGATCTGGGCGTTCTTCCCACCCATCTCCAGCGACAGCCGCTTGTGGAGGCGTCCGCACGTTTCGCCGACGAGGCGTCCGGTTTCCGTCGAGCCGGTGAACGAGATTAGCGGAACCCCCGGGTGCTCGACCATGGCGGCCCCTACCTGCTCTCCGCGGCCATGCACGAGTTGGATTACCTCCGCTGGAAGTCCCGCCTCCAGAAGGATCTCAACCAGAAGTGTTCCGGTGTGGGGTACGTCCTCAGCGGGCTTGAATATCACTGCATTACCGCAGACGAGGGCAGGAAACATCTTCCACGTAGGGATGGCCATCGGAAAGTTGAACGGGCAGATCAGGCCGGCGATACCGATCGGACGGCGGTAGCTCATCGCCCATTTGTTCCGTAGCTCGCTCGGCACCGTCTTGCCGAAGAGGCGGCGCCCTTCGCTCGCCGCGTAGTACGCGGTGTCGATTCCCTCCTGTACATCGCCACGGGTTTCGGTGAGTGGCTTGCCCATCTCGCGCGTCATCGCGTCGGCGATCTCTTCCTTGCGCTTGGTCATGATGTCGCCGACGACGCGGAGTATGTCGCCGCGGCCCGGTGCCGGCGTACGGCGCCATCCGGCGAAGCCACGCGTCGCGCTCTCGACCGCTCGATCCACGTCCCGCCGGTCCGACAACGGGAACTTCCCGATCACGTCGTCGCGATCAGCGGGATTCCGATTGTCGAAGTATTCGCCCGACTCCGGGCTCACCCATTTTCCGGCAATGAAGTTGTTGAACTTTTTCATCTCGATCCGTCGTTGTTTGTATCTCGCGAAGCGGTCAGCTGTGCTCTCGCGATAGGGAATAGCGCACGAGGCTAGCTGTGCTCGCGCGAAAGGGAATAGCGCTCGATCTTCTTGTAAAGGTTCGACCTCGGCATCTCCACAGCGCGGGCGGTCTCGGACACGTTCCAGTCGAACTCGCGAAGCTTGTTGAGCAGGAAAGCGCGCTCCGCCGCATCCTTGAACTCCTCGAAGGTGCGGCACTGCGTGAGAGTGGCGAGTCCGGCGTCGTCGAGCGCGCGTTGGCCCGCGAGCCGGTCGATGTCCCGGGCCGCGATCTGGCTGTCCGGCGCGAGAATCAGCAGCCGCTCCACAGTGTTGCGGAGCTCGCGGACGTTTCCGGGCCAGTCGAGGGCGCTAAGCCGCTCGAGCGCGTCCGGGGTGAAGGTGCGCGGCGGAATCCCCTCGCGCGCCGAGAGCGTCGCCGCGAAATACTGCACCAGCGTCGGAATGTCGTCGCGCCGCTCGCGAATCGGTGGGACGTGAATCGGCACCACGTTGAGTCGGTAGTACAGATCTTCGCGGAATTTCCCCGTCGCAATCTCGTTCTCGAGCGTTTTGTTCGTCGCCGCGATCACGCGCACATCGACCGAGACCGGCTTTGCTCCGCCTATTCGGGTGATGACGTTATCCTGGAGCACGCGGAGCACCTTTGCCTGCGCGGCGAGGCTCATGTCTCCAATCTCGTCGAGAAAGAGCGTGCCCTTATTTGCTTGCTCGAACTTTCCAGCTCGGTCGGAAATGGCTCCCGTGAATGAGCCCTTCATGTGCCCGAAAAGCTCGCTCTCGATCAGCTCGCCCGGGATTGCGGCGCAGTTCACCTCGACGAACGGCTTGGCCGCGCGCGGCGACATTCGATGCAGCGCGCGAGCAACCAGCTCCTTACCTGTCCCGTTGTCCCCGGTGATCAGGACTCGCGCGGGAGTCGCCGCGACTTTCTCGATCTTCTCCATCAGCGCGCGCATCACTGGTGTCTTGCCGACGATCTCGAACGGCGCGTCGATCGACCCGCGAAGCCTCGCGTTTTCTTCCTGCAGATCCAGATGCGAGAGTGCATTCCTCAACATCACGAGGATGCGGTCGGTGTCGAGCGGCTTTTCGAGGATCTCGTAAGCGCCGAGCTGCGTGGCCTCGACGGCGGTGCGGATCGTCGCGTGTCCGCTGATCATTACCACGGTAGCCGCTGGATCGAGCTCGCGAATCTTTTTGAGCGCCTCCATGCCGTCCATGCCGGCCATCTTCACATCGAGAAAGACAAGATGCGGCCGCCATTTCTGGTATTCGGCTATGCCGTCGGTCGCGTTCGCAAGCGTATGGACTTCGTACCCCTCGAACTCGAGAAGTTGACCCAGCGCCGCACGGACTCCCTGCTCATCGTCGATGACGAGAATCCTTCGACTCACTGTACACTCTTGTAGAGCGTGATCTTTCCGTTGGCGATGCGCACATCCGAAATGTAAGAGGGCATTACCATAGGTAGGCCGTTCTGAGAGATTCCTGCTACCTTCTTCCCCCGCTTCATCTGCGTAATCAACCGGGGAATGAGAGCTTGCGGCACCTGAAGGCGACCGAGCTTCAATTCCTGCACGGTGAACTCAGCCAGCCCCGGCTTCAGCATCTGGATTGTCCCGCCAAGGAGCACGCTGTCCCGGGAGCCGAGTAGCATGCCCAGTGTCCCAAGCTGGCTGGCACCGCCAAAGTCCTTGAGGTCGACCTCCGAGTGCACGTAGAGTCGATCGCCCATTATGGCGGCCTGAGCGTTCCGAGCTGATGGCGGAAGGTTTTTTGCTACGACCAGAAAGATGTAAGACGCGGCTTCCCCAGGCGTAAGATTCGCGAAGACCGGTCCTGAGCGCCGAGCCAGCGCCTCTACGGCAGCGCGACCATGCTCGGCGTCGGCAGTAGTAATAGGCTCCCATCCAGTATTGGAGGCGCCGGTGGTCCCCGCGGCGGTCGGAGCATTCTTGATAGACGCGGCAGGCTGTTCGACGCGCGCGTACCAGTACCAGAGCGCGGCGAGCGCGATGATGATGACCAGGCAGCCTGCCCTGCGGAAGCAACCTTTCATGTCGTGATCGGCCAGGGTTGGAAAGGATGCAGAATACCCTCGCACGACCCGCGCACGCTAGCCGGGTCCGCCTCCGCGATCACCCCGTCCGCCTCCCTCTCCATCTCCCCGTCTCAAGCCCGGCGTCTTGATGCTGTCGGGCACCTTGGCCCACTGCGCCGGCGTAAGAATAGCCTTGGCCTCGTTGATCGCCTGTGTTGCGAGTTTCCGCCCCTCCGCCATCGATGGCTGCAATTTGGCGAAGACGGTCATTGGATCCGGATTCTTGACCGTGGTGTCAGCGAGCATGTTCGCGACTCTGTCGATCAGAGAGTCAGCTTTCACCTTGAATGCATCGCCCGACGACTGAAGTTTCGCGATCTGATCGGGGGTGAGCTCGAGCTTGGCGGAGTCGTTGACCGTAATGATGTCGAGGAACGCGTTCGGAACGAGCCGCGTCATCCTCGCCTTGAGCGCATCCGCGCTGAGGCGTCCGCGACCACCGCCAAGCACGTTGTTGAATTGCTGGCGTGCGGGATCCGTCCCGAGCGCAAGGCGTCCCTGAATCGCAATCTGGAACGGGACACGAAATGCGTTCCGCGTTCCGTTGGTGACGCCGAAGTGCTCGTTGACCTGATACTTGTAAGTATTGGTCGTTGGATCGAATCCACGCACATAAAGAAGAGTGCGGTCGGGGAACGATGGTTGCCCCCAGCCATGCAAATTGTTGCTGCCGTGTAGCAGCTGATCGAGGCCAGTTAGAGTGTTCAACGCGATCACCGAGATGGTGAGCCGTCGATCGAGGCCAAACGACGCGGGCCGGATATTCGCTTGAAGATCGAGCGACGGCGACCACGGGCTCGAGCAGCTGCTGCGCGATGCGACTCTGTTCATCTGGCTGAGAAGACAATCGCGGGCGCGCGGAGAGGTGCTGGCGAGCAAGCGCGTCATTCCGTTCGCAACCGCCGTGTCGCCTCGCGCCGCGGCGGCCGCGGGGTCGAACACAAATGCCCGGTCGTTGTTGCTGCGCCCATCAGCATTGATGTCCCCGCCTACCAGGGGCGAGTAATAGCTCCCGGAAGTGGCGCGGCCGATTGCAGTGAGCTCGAGCACGGGCCAGATCGGATACGTAACGGTGGCGAGCAGCGCATGACGGCGCGCGTTATCGCTTCGACCCCACTCCGAAAGGTTCGGATTGCCGGCAGTGGACCCCGGTGTTCCTCCGAACCCTTGCACGGTTCCCTGCGCGAAGCCCTGCGACTGGTCGAAGGAGCTCGTCAGCGTGTACGACGCGTTTAGAAGAATCCCCTTTGTCGTTATGCCGCTCAAGCCGAGCGTGAGCTGCTTGGTATCGGATCGCAGGTTCGACTCGATCTGACTGACGACGCCGAACTGCGGATAAAGTCGGGAGCCCAGCACCGACACCGCTCCGGTTCCGGGCACGATTGCGTTTGCCGGTGCGTAAACCGGTCGATTGTTCTCGTTCGCGAGCGTGAACTTGGGAATGGTGTCGAGATTGATATCGGTCTGGCCCGTTTGCTCTATCCCGCGCGCGTATCCCGCGTCGATCGAAAAAGAGTAGCGGTCCCAGAATCGACGAGTCAGACCGAACGAGCCGCGCCACGCCCGAGGCGCCTGAAAGCTGGGGTCGAATACTGTCACGTTGCGGCGCTGGTTCGCGAAGATCGGTGTCCCACCGTTGCACGATGTCGGAATGGTCGATGGGTCGGCGAGATATGCGGCCCAATCAGGCGTCGGAGCAGCTGTCCCCACGCACGTGAGCAATGACTGGCCGTTGTTGAGTCCGGTTGCGTTGAGTGCCGTTGCGAACAGCTGGGCAGGTGCAGTCCCGCGGAATTCGCCGAATCCGCCGCGCAATGTGAGTGGTGGCGGTCCGAATTGCGATTCCCCCACGAACAGGCTGAAGCCTGCTCGTGGACTCACGTGCACTTCAGAGGGAAGGTTATCGGTACGCCGCCCGAAGGTCGTCTCGACGTCGGGATTGTAATCGGGCTTGTCCGGATAGCGCGATCCTTCCGTGCGCAGTCCATATGTCACCTGGAACTGCGGCTTCACCCGCCACGAGTCACCGAGATACACCGCCGCGTTGTTCGTCGCTGACTGCTGGTCGCGAGCGAACAGCGTGCGGGTGAACTGTGTTGGCTGGCCCGCCTCGAAATCGGCAAGCGAGTTGAATGTGAACGTGCCGAATCGGTTTGGAATGAAGCCGACCGAGCTCCGCTGCTGGTTGAGAAGTCCACCCAGTTTGAATCTGTGTCCGCCGGCTGTCGTGAGGCGTGAGATCTCGTCGGTCATCTCGAGGAGACTCGCCTTGGTTTCCTGCGGCAGCGAAGGATTACCGCCGAACTGCAGCGTTGAGATCGCGTTCGTTCCGTCGGCCAATACCGACGAAACGATGACCCGTCCGTCGGGAACGGACAGATAACCCTCGGTATTCCGGTTGTCGACCGACTTGTAGCCCCGCAGCTCGTTGATGAACATGCCCACGTGTGAAGTGAGCGTCATCATGCCGCCTCCACCCGAGCTTTTGAGATCGCCGCCGGAGTGCGGCAGTGCGAGCGCGTTAAGACGGGAGCCGAGCTGGGTGTTGCCGCGCCAATCGCCACGCAGCATCAGCGAATGGTCTTCGGCAAGGTTGTAATCGACGCGGACTAGTGCGGACGTGTTGTTATTGAGGCGCTGGTCTGGTGCGAGCGGAGATGTGAGTGGCAGGCCGAAGTTCTGGACGATATTCAGAAAGCGAGTGACGGAATCGGGGTTGGTTCCGAGCCGCTGCAGCGTGAGAGGATCGGCCGCGAGAAGCGAGAGCAGCGGATCAGTGCGGTGTGAAAAGCT
>CATPBD010000125.1 GCA_955652265.1 uncultured Gemmatimonadaceae bacterium
CCACCATGATGAGTGCCGCGCTCGTGATGAGTCCGCCGGTTTGGGAAAGCCCGCTCACAACCGAGGTCCTGTTGTCCCCCGTGCGTTGATACTCCTCTTTGATTCGACTGAGCAGAAACACCTCGTAATCCATCGACAACCCGAAGAGGATGGTGAACAACATCAGGACTATGAACGAGTTGAGTCCGCCCGGAGGCACGAGGCCAATCAGCCCGGCGCCAACGCCGTCCTGAAATACGTACACCAGGAAGCCATAGGCTGCGAGCACTGAGATCAGATTCATCGTAATCGCCTTGATCGGAACCACAATGGAGCGGAAGGCGAAAACCAGAGCGATGAAAGTGATTGCGAGCACGACTGGAATTACTCGCTTCAGACTTCCGAACAGCTCGGCGTCGAAGTCCAGTATGCTGGCGCTGAAGCCGCCAACCTGAATCGCCAGCCCTGCATCGCTGGCGGCCCGCCACGGCTCGGCGCGAAGCTCTCGCACCAGCGTCATCACCGCTTCTGATTCCGGCGCTGATCGTGGGACGACAAAGACGAGCGCCGATCGCCCGTCCTCACTGGGGTACCCACCAACTAACCGGATGCGTGGATCGGACGCGAGACGTGATGAGATAGCCGCTATTGCCCTCTCTCGCTCAACGCTCCGGACAGTTCCATTTTCGCGACTCTTCACCAGGATCGCGATGGGACCCATCCAGCCCGCCGCGAAGTTGCGGTCGAGAAGCTCGTAACCCTGACGCGCTTCCATCGCGGGCGAGAGATCCTTCGCTGCCATGTTCCATGCCTTGAGCCGTAGCGTCGGCACGATCAGCACGCCGAGCACGATCACTGCAGGAATGAGATATCGCCACGGTCTGGTCATCATCTCACGCCCCCATCGCCCCCACAATCGGCCGTCACCGCGCGGCCGCCGCGATAACTGGCGAGGCCAGTTCAGCCTCTCTCCGATCAGCAGCAGCAACGATGGCAGCAGGGTCAGCGTCATCAACACGGATGTCATGACGACCGCGACGCCGCCGAGTGCCAGCGTGTGGAGAAAGCGAATGTGCACCAGGAAAAGAGCCAGGAATCCAGTGCACACCGCGAGGCCCGACACCAGCACAACACGCCCCGCCTGGCTGGCGGCAGTTTCGACGGCGCTCCGAAACGAAGCACCGCGCGAGAGCTCCTCGCGACAGCGACTCACCAGGAAGAGCGCGTAATCGACGCCAATGCCGAGTCCGACCATCGTCACGGCATTCTGAGCGAATATGCTCACGGGCATGACGCGTGACAGCGCATAGAGGACGGCTAGCGTGATCGCGATCGTCCCCAGAGCCAGGACGAGTGGCAATCCAGCGGCGATCGGCGCGCCGAACACGATGAGCAGCACAACAAGCGTGAGCGGAATGCCGATGCGCTCCGCGCGCAACAGGTCATCTGACGCATTCACGTCGAGATCGTGGAAGAGCGAGATCATTCCCGTGACCTTGACGTCGAACGTGGAGCCAGGCTCGGCTCCGCGCGCTGCTCCCCTGATCTGATCGACCGTCGACTCCGCATCGAAGAACGTCTCGGCATTCGGCCTTACCAGCAAGAGCGCCGAGTGGCCGTCGCGTCCGAGGAGCGTCTTGTCGCCCGTATTCCAGTAGTGACGCACTCCGCTCATTCCTGCCGAACCGAGCACTCGCTCCAGATTGGCCGCTGCGGCAGCGAAACGCGGATCTGTCGTTGGAATGCTGGAGGAAGTCAGCACAGCGGGGAAAATGAACGCGGAACCCTTCCCGAAAGCGCGATTGAGATCCCGTGATGCTAGCTCCGAGGGACTGCCCGGGACAGCGTCGGTGGTTCCGCGAAGCGCTCCCGTCAGCCGGGATGCAAATGGCGCCGCCGCTGCGAGCATTGCTACCCAGGCGAGGATTACGAGCTTCGGCCGGCGAAGCGCGAGCTGAATGAGAATACGCATGGTTTCTTCCCTCAGGCAGCCGGCAGTAGGCGCGCTTGCTTGATCTTTCCCGCATCGCCAGCGAATGGACCTTCGCCGAGGCGATACAGCTGGATCTCGGGCACGAGGGTCTGCGGATACTCGCGCCACGCTTCGCGGAAATCCGCGTTCAGTTCGACCAGGCGCGAAAGGATCGATGCCGAAAAGCGACGAGCAAGCTCGACATCGGGCTCCCTCGAGACCTCGAACAGGAAGCGCGGGCGCACGTCGCCGTTCGGACTCTCCGCCAGGGAGAGGCAGAACGAATTCGTCATCTCGGCGAGTGCGGTGTCGTGATACAAACACTGCTCGATGTCCTCCGGATAGATGTTCGCGCCCATGACGCTGATCGTGTAATCGCGACGGCCGAAGATCCAAAGGAAGGGAAGGCGCACGTTCCCGTCACCGTGGTCGCGGCGGAGCTGCTCGATGTCGACGCCGACCGAAGCAAGCCGATCTGCCATCTCGTCGCGGGTGAGAACGCCGCCGAGATCGTGCACGTTGTACCGAATGCGGGGCGACAGGAGCGATTTGCGCGAGATGGTGAACACCACCTCGTCGTTCTCGTTGACCTCGACGTGATGCATGACGGGGTTGTACTGAAAGACCATCGGCAGCCGGGAATCGGAGCCGAACAGGGCGAGCTTCACATCCTCATGCTCGCGCGCAAGCCGCCGGATGGCGACCGATATCGGCGTCTCGCCCGCGATGCCGATCTCCAGATCGGTCGCACCGTAACCGCTGTAGACTTTTGTGAAGCGCCGGAGCAGATAATCGCGCAGTCCCTCCGACATGCCTTCGCCGCCCGCGAGCCCGAACAGCTTGTACTTCTCGAAGGGAAACGCTTCCTCGTCGGCAACGTCGATGAGATGCTTGAGAAACGGCGGATACCCGGTGATCAGGTAGGTGTGTTCGGGGCCGAAGAAGCGGAGAGTGTGGAGAATCTTTGCGATGTCGGGACCGGTGTTCTTTACGATCCCGTTCTTCTGCAGCGAGATCCCCATGTTGATCCCGGTAGCCCACGCGCCCATGCTGAAGCCATTGATAGTGATCCATGGCTCGCGCCCGTAGCAGTACGTCGCGAAATAGCTGACGAAGGTGTGACTCTCGTGGCGCTCTCTCTCGCTGCGCACCCAGTTGTACGGAGTGCCGGTAGAGCCCGACGACTCGTCGATCATCGTCCGGCCGTGAAGGAAGGAACCGCCGACGCACCGGGCAGCGGTCTCATACGGCTTGATGTAGTTCTCCTTGTCCGTTTCCGGGACGAGCCGACCGCCTTCAGCGCCAAGGAACTGGCGATATGCGGGCACTCTGCGGACGGCGCGGTAGTAGGCCCTGCGCGCCTTGACCCGGGATGCCCAGGCGAGATAGCTGGGCGGCAGGAGCCTGAACATCGCGAGAAACGTCGCGTACTTGACGCACGACGCTTTGAGTATCCAATCGCAGGGCGCCTGCACGGCAAACTCGAGGCGCTCCTTAAGGGTTGGTCGGGTTCGTTGGTCGAGGTTCATTGGGCCTCCCGGCTGGCGAGTGAGAGATTCATAGCTCACAATCGCGTTTTTGCGCGGAGGCCTCTATGCGTCAAATGACGTAGTAGCAGGTCAGCTGTAGTCCTTCCCGCATTTGGGGTCAGGAAATCGCAAGATGTCGAAATGCACCCCCTCCGATCGACTACTCCCAGAGGCTTTATTCAATCAACGGAAGAGGAGGAACGATGAAGTACCTGTGCCTGATTTACGACAACGAGAGTGAGTGGCAGAAATTCCCGAAGGAAGTGCAAGACAAGTACATGGGTGAGTACACGGCGTTTGGCGACAGCATCAAGAAGAGCGGGCAGTACGTCGGAGCCAATCAGCTTCAACCCAGTCACACTGCCACCGTCGTGCGCTCGCGCAACGGCAAGGTGTCGACCACCGACGGACCATTCGTCGAGACGAAGGAGCAGCTCGGAGGCTATTACCTCGTCGAGGCAAAAGATCTGAACGACGCGATCAAGGTGGCCTGGCGCATTCCGTCAGCGCGAAGCGGTGCGATCGAAGTGCGGCCAATCGTGGAGCGCAACGGGGCGTAGCAGTCGGACGCAGAATTTGAATGAACGACGACATTGCAGCGCATGTGCGCGACGGAGTGGATGCGATATATCGCTCGAATTCGCGCCGCGTGCTCGCAACTCTGATTCGCCTCCTCGGCGATTTCGATTTGGCCGAGGAGGCGCTGCACGACGCATTCGCGACGGCGGTGGAGCAGTGGCCGGAGAAGGGAATTCCTTCCAACCCGAGCGCCTGGCTGATTTCAGCTGGACGGTTCAAGGCACTCGACCGCCTGCGCAGGAGCGCGCGGTTCGAATCAGCCGACGGAGAGGTACTCGACCGCCTTGAGGCGACGGAGACGCCTGAAGAAGACGAAGAGGGAGTGGAAGACGACCGCCTTCGCCTCATCTTCACCTGCTGTCACCCCGCGTTGAGTGCCGATGCGCAAATCGCGCTCACATTGCGCGAGGTGTGCGGCCTCACCACGGAAGAGGTCGCTCGAGCTTTCCTGACTCCGGCTCCAACCCTGGCGCAGCGAATCGTCCGCGCAAAGTCGAAGATCCGCGACGCGGGAATCCCGTACGAGATCCCATCGCTCTCTGATCTGCCCGACCGCCTCGACAGCGTGTTGCACGTGATCTATCTGGTCTTCAACGAAGGGTACCTCGCTTCGGCGGGTCCTGAGCTCATGAGAGAGAGTCTTTCCGCCGAGGCAATCCGGCTGGGTCGCCTGCTCGTCGAGCTGCTGCCCGAGCCCGAGGCGATGGGTCTTCTCGCGTTGATGCTGTTGCACGAAGCACGACGTACGGCGCGCACTTCGACGTCGGGGGAGCTGATCCTTCTCGACGACCAGGACCGCTCACTCTGGAATCGCGAACAGATTCAGGAAGGTGTGACGCTGGTCGAGCGTGCGCTCACGTCACGACGCATTGGTCCGTATTCACTGCAGGCTGCGATTGCCGCGGTACACGCTGAAGCGCCCGACGCCGCTTCGACGGATTGGGCGCAGATTGTGGGGTTATACGACGTATTGTTGAAGGCAGAGCCGTCGGCTGTGATTGAACTGAATAGAGCGGCAGCGATCGCGATGCGCGATGGCGCGGAAGCAGGGCTCAAGCTTATCGACAACATTCTTGCCCGAGGCGAGCTGGAGGATTACTACCTGGCTCACTCGGCGCGTGGTGAATTGTATCGCCGTCTGGGAC
>CATPBD010000126.1 GCA_955652265.1 uncultured Gemmatimonadaceae bacterium
AGCCAGAGCGGCAAACCCTTTCCCTGCGTGGAGCGAGTGGTGCTTTACGGAACGCGCGGAGCGGCTCGGCCTTTCGTGGCCATCCGATAAATCCAGAGCAGAATGAGCGCGCCGAGTACCGCCAATACGATGCTCCACAGGGTGAAGCCATTGAGGCCGGCGCCGGTAATCATGTTCCCGAGGAAGCCACCGATGAACGCACCTACGATTCCGATAATCATGGTAACGATGATGCCGCCGGGATCGTTGCCCGGCATGATGGCCTTGGCAATCGCACCCGCGATCAGACCAAGAACGATCCATGCGAGAATTCCCATCTTCCCTCCAGTATGGTTTTACGTCAGCCGACAGGATGGAACATCGGTGCCCCGGAACAGGTGCAACCTGCGTACCATAGGTCAACTGTACGTAGCGTCACACCTGCAACCCGGCTAGGATACGGCTGAATGACTGTGCCCGCAACCCAATCACACGAAGACGACATTCTCGGCAAGGCTTACGACCGCAAGTTGATGCGTCGTCTGCTGGTGTACACGCGACCGTACCGCGGACTGATGTACGGCGCTTTTGCCTTGTTGTCCGTCGAAGGCGCGATCCAGGTCGTCGGTCCACTTCTGACGCGACGAGTGATCGACGTAGCGGTGCCGACGCACAACTTGCGGATCGTGATCATCTCGACCGCGCTCTTCTTCCTCGCGCTCCTCACCGAGTTCGTCACTTCGTACGGTCAGACCTGGCTCACCAGCCTGCTCGGCCAGCGTGTCATGCGGGATCTGAGGATGGAAATCTTCGAGCACCTGCAGAGACTATCAGTCTCATTCTTCGACCGAAATCCGGCTGGCAGGCTGATCACTCGCGTCACTTCAGACGTGGAGACGCTGAACGAGCTCTTCACTTCCGGTGTTGTCGCAGGGCTCGGAGACCTGTTCACACTCGTTGCGATCAGCGTCGCCATGCTCATCATGGACTGGCGCCTCGCTCTTGCGTCGTTTGCGGTAATTCCGTTCGTCGTTCTCGTTTCGGCACTCTTCCGGAAAGGTGTGCGCGAGACCTATCGCGACATTCGCGTCCGGCTGGCCCGGATCAACTCCTTCCTCCAGGAGCGTCTGACGGGAATGCGAATCGTCCAGCTCTTCGGTCAGGAGCAGCGCGAGGCGCAAAGATTCGACGAGCTGAATCGCTCGCATCTCGACGCCAATCTCAAGTCGATCACCGTGTACGCGCTCTATTTCCCGGCGATCGAGCTACTGACGTCGATCGCGCTGGCCGTACTGATCGTCGCCGGCGCGGCACGCGTGCACGCGAATCTGTTGAGTGTCGGAACGGTCGCAGCGTTTCTCCAGCTGGTGAGGCGATTCTTCCAGCCGCTGCAGGACCTCTCGGAGAAATACAACATTCTGCAGACGGCGATGGCGAGCTCCGAGAGAATCTTCACGCTGCTCGACACTTTGCCCAGCGTCCCCGACAACGCCCACGAGATCGGAGCACTGAGGAAGAAGTCGGGGGTCGAGGTAGCGTTCGAAGATGTCTGGTTTGCGTACGACCTTGCACACCTGGCGAAGCAGAAACCGGGAGCCGAACATGAGCACACGGCAGTCGAATGGGTGCTGAAGGGCGTCAACTTTACCGCGCGGCCGGGTGAAACCCTGGCCCTCGTCGGCCACACCGGGGCGGGAAAGACGACCATCGTCAATCTGCTCATGCGATTCTACGATCCGCAGCGCGGCCGCATCACGATCAACGGCGTCGACATTCGAACGATGCCGCTCCAGGAACTTCGCTCGCTGATTGGGTACGTGCAGCAGGACATTTTTCTCTTCGCCGGCGACATTGCCACGAACATCCGCCTGTCCAATCCGCTCAGCGACGAGGAGGTAGCGCGCGCTGCGGCGGAAGTCGGCGCCGATCGCATCATTCGAGGATTCCCACTGGGGTACGGGCAGGTTCTCGGCGAGCGCGGAGCATCGATCAGCGTTGGCGAGCGGCAGCTTCTTTCCTTCGCGCGGGCGATCGCTGCGAACGCGCCGCTCCTTTTGCTCGATGAGGCGACGAGCGCCGTCGACAGCGAGATCGAAGCGGAGATTCACGCGGCGCTCAGCGTGCTGGTAGCCGGCAGAACCACGATTGCCGTCGCGCACAGATTGAGCACCATCGCCAACGCCGACTCGATCCTGGTGCTGCATCACGGAGAAATCGCCGAGCGCGGGACGCACGGCGAACTTCTGAAGAGAGGCGGCATCTACAGCACGCTCTGGCGGCTGCAGGCGGGCGAGTCTGAGTCGCTTCTGCAGCGTGCCGGGTGACGCTTGCCGCTCATTTCGCGCATCCGTAGTTTGAGGCAGGACGGTACGTCGTCTTTCCTCGGTCCGTGGCACTAACCTACCGGTCTTTCCATTCCAATGAGCTTCCGCTAGTGCACCTTGCTGTTGCGGCTCGCACTGATGTCGGCCGAATTCGAAAGGGTAATGAGGACTCGCTACACGCTTCGGCCAACGCTTATCGCGGGCTCTTCATAGTCGCGGACGGCATGGGCGGGCACGCCGCGGGCGAAATCGCGAGCGAAATGGCGGTGGAGATTGTAAGCCACGATCTCTCCGACCTCAACGACCTTGACTCGCCCGACGCCCACGAAAGGGTGGCGCAGGCGCTGCGCGATGCGAACCGCGCCGTCTTTGAGCGCACCCGCACCGAGCGCGACAAGCTGGGGATGGGCAGCACCGTCTCCGCCCTTCTTCTCTCGGAGAGCCGATACGTCGTCGGACACGTGGGGGACTCGCGTATTTATATGGCGCGGGACGGCGAGATGCGGCAGCTCACCAAGGATCATTCGCTGGTGCAGGAGCAGGTCGATGCGGGCCTCCTGACGGCAGAGCAGGCGAGGCGCCATCCGCAGAGCAACGTCATCACGCGGTGCATCGGAATGGCGGATGAGATCGAGCCCGACGTGTTCGACGGCGAGGCTCGTGTCGGAGACGCATTTCTCCTCGCCAGCGACGGCCTGACCGGGATGATTGACGACAGGCGCATTCAACAGCTTCTGATGTCGCGTGCCAAGCCGGAGCGAATCGTGGATGCTCTGATTCAGGAAGCGAACGTGAACGGCGGAAACGACAACATCACCGCAGTGGTGGTGCGAGTATTGGAAGTCGAATCGACGAATACCGACCGGGAGGTAACCCCAATCCCGCCGGTCCGTACACATGGGTGACGACAACCAATCGGTAGCCGCCTTAGCGCAGCTATACCTCGGCAACATTCTTTACGCGCTCGAGCTGGCGGCGCTTGGCCTCGACGAGCATAACAAGCCCGCCGACGCCGCATTCTATCGGGGAATCGCGAGGAAATTGGCGGAGGCGCGTGGTAGAGCGGCGAAGGGTGAGACCTAAGTCGCGACAGCTTATAGGCTCACTTCTCGTAATCGTGGGTTGCTCCGCCAGCAAACCTACGCCCGCGTCGAACGATTCCGCTTTTGCCGCCCTTCAGCAACGTGGCGAAACGGCGATGGGCGTCGATCAGTACACGTCGCAGCACGTGTTCGAGCCATTTCCGGACGGCGGACGGGTAGTCCTTCAGAGAAAGGAGAGCGATCCAACTGGCCAGGCGACCATTCGGACGCACATGCGCACGATCGCTGCGGCTTTCAGTCGTGGAGATTTTGCACTGCCCGGTTTCGTCCATGCGACAAATGAGGTTC
>CATPBD010000127.1 GCA_955652265.1 uncultured Gemmatimonadaceae bacterium
AGGGAGCAGGAAGACATCGAGAACGTCGTCGACTATGGGCGTCGAATGAAGATCATAAACGGAAAGTTCGGACTGTTTGGGCATTCGCGTGGCGGCGGGATGGCGATCATTTACGCCGCAGCGCAGGAAGCCGAGGTCAAGTCTCTCGTGACCTGGTCGTCGATCGGGCGCACCAACTGGTGGACGCCGGAAGAGGCGGTCATCTGGCGCCAGCGTGGGTTTGCCGAGATTACCAACTCGCGGACGGGACAGATAATGCGCCTGGGAACGGCACTGCTCGACGACGTCGAGGTGAACGGAAGTGCGAAGCTCAACATCGCCGCCGCAGCCGCGAAAATCAAAGTGCCGTGGCTGATCATACATGGAACGGGTGATGACACGGTGAAGAGCACGGACGCGGGGCGCCTTCACGAGCTGTCGCCCAGAGTGAGCACGCTTCGTCTCATCGAGGGAGCAAACCACGGGTTCGATGCGAAGCATCCTCTAAGTGAAATTCCACCGGTTCTCGAAAAGGTCGTGCTGGAGACGGTAAAGTTCTTCGTCCGCAACGCGACATCGGGATGACGTGAGCAAGAATGGTGGTGACGTGAGCGATCACGTGACGACGCTCCTCGAGCATCCGGACATCGTCAAGCTGCGTACAGCGATCGAGGCGCATGCAGCCGTCGGCGCAGACAAGAAGGAAGGGATGGCCCGGGCGGCGGTCGCTCTGATCTTTCGCGCTGGAGATGGTGGTGCGCCGGAGCTCCTCTTCATAAAGCGCGCGGAATATCCGGCCGATCCGTGGAGTGGCCAGGTCGCTTTCCCGGGCGGACGAGAAGAGACGGGCGATGCGAATCTCGCCGATACCGCGACGCGGGAGACGCGTGAGGAGACCGGGATCGATCTCCGGCGCGACGGCACGGTGATCGGCACCCTGGATGATCTGCGTCCACAGACCATCAACCTGCCGGCGATAATCGTGCGGCCTTATGTAGTCCTGCTCAATCGCGTCGAGTCGTTGGTGCTGAGCGATGAGGTCGCACAAGCGTTCTGGATTCCGCTCGACGCACTTCGGCGTTCGGAATCATGGAGCGAGGCCACCGTACTAGCCCGCGGGATCCAGCTCAAGGCCCGTGCGTTTCGCCATCGGGATAACGTGATATGGGGCATGACCGAGCGAATCCTGGCGCAGTTACTCGCGCTGCTCGACTGAGTTCTTCGCGCGGGGACGCGTGATTCTCGCTTGTTGCGCTGGTCTTCGTGCGACAATCCAGAAGCCCAGAATCAACCGGGCCGAGGTCAATGTGCAGTGGTGTCGCCCTTCAACTCCGTGACGACGGCGGGTGGAAGTCCAGCGGGAGCGTCTTTGAGCTGAAGCACGGGTGATTCGTGGATGATCTTGCCGCCGAAGTATGCAGTGCGCGCCACCGTACTGGCTGCGAAGATAGACCCGACCAGAACGCCAGCCTTCATCCATCCCGGCGTGGCCTCGGCCGGCCTCTTCACCGATCTCCACCACGAGTACGCAGCGAACACACCGACGATCAGAATCACCCACAGCGTCCAGGTGGCGGAGGCGTCGTGAGCTTCGATCGTCCCGTGTTTTATGTACCACGGATCGTTGAGCGCGTGGTCCGCCTGCTTCCCGGTGAGAAACACCGGATAGACGAAAAAGCCGGCCAAAGTAAGTGTGCCCATCGCCGTCAGCCATAACCCGCGACGATTGAGCAGGAGCGCGAGGATCGCGATCCCGAGCGCCGAAGTGCTGAGCACCACCGGAAAGTGGTTGATGAGGAGATGAATGTAGGGCCAGGACATCATTGGTGGGACCTCGGCGGTGCGTGAATTGGCGCGCGAACTGGTCTTCGCAAAACTTACGGCGGACTCGACGCAGTTGCTGTCGGTGCGTTCCCGAAGGCACCTCCTGGAAGGTGAATCACATCAAATTGCGGTGCGAATTACGGTTGACCTAAAAGTTAGGATATACTAACTTATTTCGTAGTTTCTCAATAACCTGGTATCTGGTTTGGCGACACAGCTCGACCTCAAACAGAAATCGCCGTTGCACGACGCAGAAGGTGCGCCCGTGTCCCCGCATCCCGGATGGCGGCGCGCACGAGCGACTCCCTCGCTCGTCGAGGTTTATCGCACGGTGCCCGTCGCGGCGAAGGGTTGGTGGCGCAAGATCGCCGCATTCGCCGGGCCGGGATACCTCGTGGCCGTGGGCTATATGGACCCAGGAAATTGGGCCACCGATCTCGCCGGCGGATCGAAGTTTGGCTACACGCTGCTGAGCGTGATTCTCGCCTCGAACTTGATGGCGATTCTGCTCCAGGGTCTCGCGTCAAAGCTCGGCATCGTCACGGGTCGCGATCTCGCGCAAGCCTGTCGCGACAACTACTCCAAACCGGCTGGGTTTCTGCTTTGGATCGCGTGCGAGATCGCCATCGCCGCTTGCGATCTGGCCGAAGTAATCGGGTCGGCTATCGCGCTCAACCTGCTCTTCCACATTCCGCTCCCGGTTGGAATCGTCATCACCGCGGCCGATGTTCTGATAGTCCTCTACCTGCAGAACAAGGGATTCCGACTGCTCGAAGCACTGGTCATCGCCCTGATCGCCACCGTCGGTGTGTGCTTCCTCTTCGAGATAATTCTCTCGCAGCCTCCGCTCCGCGCCGTGTTGCACGGATTCATTCCGTCGGCCCAGGTCGTCAGCGACCCTTCGATGCTGTACATCGCCATCGGCATACTCGGCGCTACCGTCATGCCCCACAATCTCTACCTGCATTCGTCGATCGTGCAGACCCGACAGTACGAGGAGACGCTCGAGGGGAAACGCGAAGCCGTGCGCTTTGCCTTCATCGATTCGACGATCGCGCTGAGTTTCGCGCTGTTCATCAATGCCGCCATACTGATCATCGCCGCAGCGACCTTTCACTCGAGCGGACACGCGGACATCGCGGAGATTCAGGACGCGTACAAGCTGCTGACTCCGCTCCTCGGCGCGGGGGCGAGTGTCGTGTTTGCCCTGGCGTTGCTGGCGTCGGGACAGAACTCAACGCTCACCGGCACTCTCGCGGGCCAGATCGTGATGGAAGGGTTCCTCAATATCCGGCTCCGTCCCTGGCTGCGCCGACTGATCACTCGCGGACTCGCGATCGTCCCCGCTGTGGTAGTGGCGCTGACTTATGGGGAGGGCGGCACCGCCAAGCTGCTCATACTCAGTCAGGTGATCCTGAGCATGCAGCTCTCTTTCGCGGTGTTTCCGCTCGTGTCGTTCACGTCGGACAAGCTCAAGATGGGTGAGCTGGTGAATCCGACCTGGCTCAAAGTGCTCGCCTACGCTGTTGCGTTAGTCATCGCTGCGCTCAACATTTGGCTGCTGTTCCAAATCTTCCGCGGATCGTGAGCTGATGTACCAGCGCATACTCGTCCCCGTCGAGCA
>CATPBD010000128.1 GCA_955652265.1 uncultured Gemmatimonadaceae bacterium
AATTGCCTCTGATAGCGAGAAAGCGGCCTGACGCCTCGTAGGACGCCAGCCGCTTTCGCGCTTCACCAATTGCCGCCTCGTCGCGATCGAGCGCTACGACAGAGGAGCCAGCGGCGAGGAGGGCTTCGCTGTGCCCTCCACCGCCCAAAGTGCAATCCAACACTTCCTTAGCGCCGAAAAGGAGCGCTGATACTTCGGCGACCATGACCGGCGCATGGTAGGATGTATCCCACCGGCCAGTTGGAGGATCGGTCACTTACAGAAGCGCTTCACCTCATTGTCGACAGCGGGCGTAAACTGTGGAATCGCCGTCAGGAGCTGAGCCGCCTCATTCGGGTATTTCTGTCCCCCCGCGGGCAGGTTGGCCTGCGCCAGGGTGAATGCGTCGCGAGCGGTCTTTGCCAAATCGCAACTCCGTTTCTCGTTCGCATCGATGGTAGCGCTCTGTCCCAGCGAGAACGCGCTGGCGCCCAAGAGGAACTTGGCGTCGGCCGAGCTCTGGAGCTGATCGGAGAGCTGCAGGAACCTGATGGCGCGCTGGAAATCCGCGCGGTCCTTCGAGCCCTGACCAGCCTTGTAGGCGTTGCTGCCCTGCTGGAGGGCGAACTGTGAGAGCGCGGTCGGATCGACACCGTTGAGTTTGGCCTGGTTGAGCGTGTTGATCAGGTCGTCGTACTGATTTAGCGCGCCCTGGATCGTGGCGAGCAGGAAGTAGCCGTTCGGGTTCTTCGGATTCGCCGCCACAGCTTTCTTGGCCGCGTCAAGCGCCAACTGAAGGTTGCCCGCCTTGTACAGAGCCTGCGCGTGGAATAGCGCCAGGTTCGGATCGTTCGGGAACTTCGCAACTCCGCGCGCGGCCGCCTCTGATGCTTTCTGCGGCTGATTCATGGCGGAGTAGGCGCCGGCGAGGCGCGCGTAGTAATCAGCCGTCGCAGCTGCAGTATCGACGCGTACCATCTCGTTTCCTACGTTGATGGCGTCGTTGAAATCTTTCGCGTTGAGGTACACGAGCCAGGCGAGGTTGAGCAGCTGCGGATCACCCGGATTGTTCTGCACGAGGTCGCGGACGAGCGGGATTGCATCAGCCGCATGGCCCAAAGAGGCGTACTCGTTGACGACGTCCTGAACCTGCTTGATGTTCGTCGGATCCGATGCGGCCAAGGCGCCGAGTGCCTCCAGAAGCTTGGTCGTGTCGGCCTTGGCGCGAACGGGGTCGCCTTTCGATTGACTCGCGTCAATCCTTGCGCGGTAGGTCGTGATCAGCCTTCTGAGCGCCGGAATGTTACGCGGATCGCTGGCGCGAATGCGCTCCGAGACCGCGATGACGGAATCATCCATCTTGAGTCCCGCATACGCATCGATGAGGCAGGCCGCGGCGATGTTCGCGTTGGGATAGCCAGACATGGCTGACCGAGCGGCAGCCACACCCGCCTGATAGTTGCCCTGAGCGACCGCGTTGTGACAAGTCTCTTCACCGGCGAGCTGTCGCCGCGAGTCCTGAATGGACCTGGCGACCTGACTGGCTGCGTCATCCAGCTTCGCTCCTTGAGCGGTGGGCAGGACCTGACCTCGGCTCATGTCGCGCGAGATGATCAGCCGCGAATCGATCTTGTACCCGCTCGGCGTCTTTGAGACCGTGCCTTCCAGGTACTGCGGGGCCCGGACGAGGGTAGCGAGCGCCTTGGCATCGCCGGGGGCAAGCGCCTCGGTCGTGGTGTAGCCCGAAGAGATCAGGCTGTTGTTGATATCGGCCTTAGGGACGACCACAAGATCCCTGAGGTTGGTCTGCTTCTGCAGCTGGCTGCGAATCGCTTCCGCCGCCTGCACGCCGAGATCCTTGTCAGAGCTCTGAAGCGTAGGGATCATGACTCGATCACCTGTGCGAGTGCTCTGAGCAACCGCGGACGACGCGCCAAAAGCGGTTAGCACCGCAGCAAGCGCGACCAGACCGAGCCGTGAATGACGTAGACGTGCCTTCAATGGTATAACCTCCAAATCGGTAAACATTCTTACCCCACTTTCCAATCCGTGGGTCCCTGAAATCTTAAGTGGGCGAGGAGGGACTCGAACCCCCGACATCCTGCGTGTAAGGCAGGCGCTCTAACCAACTGAGCTACTCGCCCGGTGCAGAAACCGAGCCTGTCCTGTCACCGGAGAATGGCCAGCGGGACCAGCACGCAATACCCGATCACAAGGAGGATCGGGGCTAGCGTTTCGCCGCCGCGAGCCAGGTCGGCGAAGCCGGCGAGCAGGACCAACGCGGCAAGAGTCCAGTAGACCCAGGGTCGACGACCGGTCGAATCGCGTCCGGGTCTTGGACCACTGGCAAGATCGGTTTTGGCCATAAGCGAGGTAGTGTAGGGCGATAGGAAATGCGTGTCAACCCAATCGCGTACCTCAATAGGATGCGGAAGGTACTACGAACCCGCTTTCTTGCCCTGGGAATAATGTAGCTCCACCCAGTCGCGGTAGCTGCCATCCATTACCGACCGCCACCACGACTCGTTGGCGACGAACCACCGAACGGTCTTCAACAGACCCGTGTCGAACGATTCCGCGGGACCGTAACCGGTCTCGAGTGTTGCCTTCATTGCGTCGATCGCGTACCGGCGGTCATGACCGGGACGGTCCTTCACGAAAGTGATGAGCTCCGCCGTATCTCCACCCAGCGCCGCCGGGCATTTCGGAAACTGCTCGCGAACCTTTTCCTCTCCGGCAAAAATGTTGTTGAGGTGACGGCAGATTGCCTTGACGACGTCGACGTTCTTCCGCTCCGAATTTCCTCCCAGATTGTACGTTTCGCCCAGCCTTCCCTTCTCGAGCACGCGCTCGATGCCGCGGCAGTGATCCCGCACGTATAGCCAGTCGCGGACCTGCAGGCCATCGCCGTACACCGGCAGCTGCTTCCCGTCGAGCGCATTCACGATCGTGAGGGGAATGAGCTTTTCGGGAAAGTGGTATGGTCCGTAGTTGTTCGAGCAGTTCGTCGTCGTGACTGGCACACCATAGGTGTGGTGATACGCACGCACGAGGTGGTCCGCAGCAGCCTTGCTCGCGGCGTACGGTGAATTCGGAGCGTAGGCCGTCTCCTCGGTAAATCCTGGGGCGTTGGGAGCAAGTGAGCCGTATACCTCATCGGTCGAGATGTGGTGGAAGCGCCGCGCGCCGCCCGACCAGTCTTCAGACCAGGCCGCGCGCGCCGCCTTCAGCAACTCGTGGGTTCCGCGTACATTCGTGTCGATAAAGAGGTCGGGTCCGCGAATCGAGCGGTCCACATGGGATTCGGCTGCGAAGTGAACGATCGTGTCAACGCCTTCGCGCTTTATGATCCTGTGCATTGTGTCGCCGTCACGAATGTCACCCTTGATGAAGGTGAATCGCTCGTTGTCGGCGAGCGGCTCCAGATTCGAGAGATTGCCGGCGTATGTCAGCGCGTCCAGTCCGATGATCGTGTCTCCGGGATGATGTTCGGCCCAGAAATGCACGAAGTTGGTGCCGATGAACCCGGCAGCTCCTGTCACGAGGATCCTACGCATCTTCAGCTCTGCCTTCGTTCATCCTTCCTCTGAATCGTTTGGATGGTGAGCAACAAACAGCGAACGTTATCCCGCATGTGTTCATACGCCAATGCCTCGCTTTCTTGAGCGACAGAGATCTTTGATCACCCGCGCAATCTCGCGCACCGGCGCGACCTGATCCGCACCTGCAATCGACATCGCGGCTTGTGGCATTCCGTAGATGATCGAGCTGTCCCGGTCCTGGATCACCGCCGTTCCACCTGCCGCACGAATGCGGCGCAAACCCTCGGCGCCGTCACGACCCATTCCGGTGAGGATGACTCCAATGGCGTCGCCGCCGAACGCATCGGCGACCGAGACGAAGAGCGGATCCGCTGCGGGTCTCACGCCCCATATCGTCGCAGAGGTATCGAGGTGTATGGTCGCTATCCCTCGATCACCTGTCACCGTCATGTGAAATCCGCCTGGCGCCAGATAGACGTGGTTCTCGAGCAGTGGTTCTCCTTCAACGGCTTCCGCGACGGGCAACGGACTCATCAAATCGAGCCTGTGGGAAAGGCTGCGGGTAAACTCACGGGGCATGTGCTGAACGATCAGCACCGCCGCGCCGAGATTGTCCGGGAGATGAGGAACGATCTCTCCGAGCGCGCGCGGGCCGCCTGTCGAAGCGGCAATCGCTACGACGCGCCGCGCTGCACCCGAATTTTTTTTCGGTACTGTTTCCGCTCCAACGGCAACGCCCGCCTGCGGAGGGGTCCGCACCCCTGCCATGTTCACCGCGCGCGCGGCGTTGAGCGCGGCGAGCAGCTCCTGGCGGACCGTCAGCAGATCGATGCTGATCGGGCCGGATGGCTTTCTCACGAATTCGATCGCGCCGCGCTCGAGCGCCTGTAGCGTCATCTCGTTTCCGCGCTCCGATCCCGCCGCACTAAGCATTACGACGGGTCGCGCCATTTCGCGCATGATGGTGTCGAGGGCCTGAAGCCCGTCGAGGCGCGGCATTTCGATATCGAGCGTAACGATGTCAGGATCGAGAGAGCGGACCGCTTCTATTGCCTCCATTCCATCTGCTGCGGTTCCCACGACCTGATACTCGCGCGTCGATTCCACCATTTCGGCTATGAGCGTCCGCATGAATGCACTGTCGTCGACGACGAGCACGGTGGAGAGTCTCTCGGTCATGGAGTCGCTGCCGAGCTAGATCTTGCGGAAAATGCGCTCACGCGCATTCACCGGCGAATAGAGTCCTCTAGCTTCAC
>CATPBD010000129.1 GCA_955652265.1 uncultured Gemmatimonadaceae bacterium
GCCGGTAGAGCATCCCGAACACGAACGTCCAGAAGACGCCAGCGACGAGGAAGAAAAGAATCAACCGGCCAGCACGATTCTCCGTCTTTCCGAGCGGCCGTGCTCGGGCGGAAAGAAACTTCGGAGACAGCAAGTGATTCAGACTTGTATCGCTGACAATGCCGAGCGACGTGCCCCTCACTGGAGTCAGATGAGTCCAGCCATTTACCTTCAGCGTCTCACTCGAGTCGCTACGCATGAGTGGCCGCCGCCGACGCTGCGGTTGTAGCTGGATGAACGAGGTCGCTATGCATCGAGCACTTCCATGGCATCGCGAGCCGCGCGCTCACCAGTGAGCCTGAGGAAGATTTCCTCGAGTCCACCCCCGCCTGTCGCTTCTGCGCGCAAATCCTGGATCGTTCCGACAGCGCGAATCTTTCCGTGCTGGATGATCGCGATCCGGTCGCATAAGGCTTCCGCCACTTCGAGCGTGTGCGTCGACATCATGATGGTGTGACCGCGCCGCACGTACTCGCGGAACAGGTCCTTGAGAATTCGCGCGGCTTTTGGATCCAGTCCCACCATTGGTTCGTCGACGACGATCACATCGGGCCGATGAATGAACGCGCTCGAGATGATGAGCTTCTGCCGCATGCCGTGGCTGTAGCTCTCGACCAGCTCGTCGGCCCACTCCTCGAGATCGAACAGCGCCATCAGCTCTCGCCCACGGTGCTCGACCTTGTCACCATCCTGTCCGTACAGGCCGGCAACGAAGCGCAGGAATTCTGCTCCGGTCAGCTTTTCATAGATGAATGGTCTGTCGGGGATGAAGCCGAGCTTCGCTTTCGCAGCCAGTGGGTCGGCACTCAAGTCGATCCCAGCGAGATGGATGCTTCCAGCCGTCGGCTGGAGAATGCCGGCGATCATGCGAAGCGTCGTCGTCTTTCCCGCGCCGTTGGGGCCGAGGAATCCGAACAGCTGTCCATCCGGCACACTGAGATCGATCGAGTCAACGGCGGTAAACGAGCCGTATTTCTTGGTAAGACTTCTTAGTTCAATCATTTGGCCTTGGAATTCTTGAATGCGATTTCGAATGCTGTGCGAGTAGCCGAGAAACTCCCCGCCCGAGCGGCGACAATGCGTCCCTCCGCGTCGACCCAGGCGTCGAGCCCGTGCGGCGCTCCTTCAATGCGCCAGGCGCGAACGGTGTCCCGGTGCGCAACAGTCCAGGCTCCGCTTTGATCGAGTCTCGCGCTGTCGACCACGGTGAACAACGACTCGGCTCCTATGCGGAGCGTTGGCCGGAGTACACTGCGGGTCATCGGGTCGAATACCGATATCGCTTGACTTCTGCCGATCTTCGGCGCGCCGCCAAGCATGAAGACGACAGGCGCGATTGTGGGGGTGAATAATGGCGCGGTAAATGTGTACCGCGCTGGCGGCCGACGAGTCGCCTTCTTTCCAGCGATGAAAATTGCCGTGTCTTCCTGCACGGTAGCGTTCATCGAGAATGGCTTTGTCGGCCTGGCCACGTCGGCATTCAGATCGATGAGGTGCAGACCACGCGTGAGTCTCGTCTGCCAGCGCGCAGATGTGCGTTCTGCCGATGCTGTGCCAGAGCGGTAATCGCCGACGAAGTACTCTTCGATCACCAGCGAATTGGCCGTGGTATCGAGCGCCGAGGACGCGGCGCCGATCTGCTCGCCGTCGCGCTCGATGGCGTAATAGAACGTCGCCGGCTGCACTCTGAGCGCCGCCTCGGCGAGCTGCTGCGCCTCGCTCCTGTTGGCGTTCCGGTGCACCATCATCGCCATCCCGGCGATCCAGAGCACGAGGACCAGCACGGCGACCGCGCCGCGTTTGGACGTCACTTTGTTTTCTTCCGGAAACAGGGGCGCGGCTTCACGCCTATAAGACGATTTAGACGATCGTGAGGCTCGTCTCGTCGTTGATCCAGCCGAGGTAGCGTTCGAGGCCGCCGGAGACAGGGACGGCGAGGAGCTCGGGGACTTTGTACGGGTGGAGCTCCTTGAATGCGCGCTCGAGGCCGTGGATGGCGCCGGAACGGGTCTTGAGTATTACAACTACCTCGGTCTCGTCGGCGAGCTTGTCCTCCCAGCGGTAGAGCGACCGCGTTCCGGGTAGTATTGTCCCGCACGCAACCAACCGCCGTTCGAGAAGTTGTTTGACGAACTTTGCCGCTTCGTCGGTGGTGGCGAGCGTTGTGAGGACCACGACAGCGTCGGTATGGGCCAAGTGTAAGTCCGCGTAACGGGTGTGAAAAATCTAACCAGTCAAGCCTAACAATAACTCCGCCTCGGCACATCTTTCGTAAAGGAGCACAACACAGACAAGATGCCGCTCGATCCTTCCCTGTACATCAATCGCGAACTCAGCTGGCTCGCGTTCAACGCCCGGGTTCTGCACGAGGCGTTCGACCCGCGGAACCGGCTGCTCGAGCGCGTCAAATTCCTCTCGATCTTCAGCACGAATCTCGACGAGTTCTACATGGTTCGGGTCGCGGGACTCCGGCGGCAGATCGCGGCCGGCATACAGCACGTTCCGGCCGACGGCCTGAGTCCCAGCCAGCAGCTCGACGCGATCACGGAGCGAGTCGCCGAACTCATGGAGCAGCAGCGCAGGTGCCTGTACGACGTTTTGCTGTCGGAGCTGGAACAGCATGGAATCAAGATCGTTGGGATGAAGGACCTGACTCCGACAGAATTGCAGGGGATAGATGAGTTTTTCGAATCGCAGGTCTTTCCGGTACTCACCCCACTCGCCGTCGATCCCGGCCATCCGTTCCCGTACATATCCAACCTTTCAATCTCACTCGCCGTCCAGGTTCACGACCCCGCGACCGGCTCGTCACGCCTTGCGCGAGTGAAGATTCCGAAGAGTCTGCCGCGCTGGGTACCCTTCGGCAACGAGAATCGCTTCGTTCCTCTCGAGCAGGTTATCGGTGCCAATCTCGGAGCGCTCTTCCCGGGCATGGAAATACGCGGGTTCAGCGCGTTTCGCGTGACGCGATACTCTGATCTCGAGCTCCTTCAATTTGACGAAGACGACGATCTGCTCAGCGTAATCGAGGAGCAGGTTTTCCAGCGCCGGTTCGCCGAGGTCGTTCGCGTCGAGGTGGAGAGAGGAGTATCACGGGAGCTTCGTGATCTCATACTCGCCGAGCTTCTGGCGGATCAGCCTCCGGAAATGCCGACTCTGACTGAGTCGGATCTGGTGGAGACCGGACCATTGCTCGACCTCGGTGATTTGATGTGGCTCGCAACCCTGAACATTCCTGAGCTGCGGGATCCGCCATTCATCGCGCTGACGCCTCCCGAGCTGCGAGACACATCGCACTCGATTTTCGACGCAATCCGCCAGACGGACATCCTCGTCCACCATCCGTTTGATTCGTTCACCACTTCCGTCGAGCATTTCCTGACAGCCGCGGCGAGCGATCCCGACGTGCTGGCGATCAAGATGACGTTGTATCGGACCTCGGGGGACACGGAGATCGTGCGCGCGCTGACCGAGGCTGCTCGGAGTGGAAAGCAGGTGGCCGTGCTGATCGAGTTGCAGGCGCGCTTCGACGAGCAGAACAACATCGCCTGGGCGCGCACCCTGGAAGGATTCGGAGTGCACGTCGCGTATGGTCTGCCCGGTCTCAAGACCCACACGAAAACTGCCCTCGTGGTCCGGAAAGAGGCCGACGGCATTCGCCGATACGCGCACATCGGGTCGGGAAACTACAATTCACAAACTGCACGCGTCTATACCGATCTCGGGTTGCTCACCAGCAATCCTTCGATTGGCGCGGATCTCACCGATCTCTTCAATTCGCTGACCGGGTTCTCGCGCCAGAACGCGTTCAGGAACTTGCTCGTCGCACCGCGCAACATGCGCCAGCGGTTCACCGAGATGGTGGACAGGGAAGCGGAACACGCGAAGGCTGGGAAGCCAGCTCGCATCATCGCCAAAATGAATTCGTTGGTCGATGCCGAGATCATCCAACACCTCTACGAAGCGTCGCAGGCCGGAGTGGAGATCGATCTGATCGTGCGAGGCATCTGCTGTCTCCGGCCGGGAGTGCCCGGAATCAGCGATCGCATCAGGGTGATTAGCATCGTGGGGCGCTTTCTCGAGCACTCACGCATCTTCTATTTCGCAAACAACGGCGACGAGGAGCTGTATTTCGGATCCGCCGACTGGATGCCCCGCAATTTCGATCGACGCGTAGAGGTTGTTACTCCAATCGAAGACCGCCGATTGCATCCTCGCGTCTGCTCGCTGCTGGAGACCTGCCTTGCCGACAACCGGCAGGCGTGGGATCTACATCCGAATGGGACGTACGTTCAGAGAAAACCAGGCGCGGATCCGGTCGTATCGACGCACGAGATACTGCTTCAGAACTCGTGGGGGCTGGCTCTTCCCGCTCCCGCGGACGACGGCCGGACGGTTAAGGAAAGCCAGATCGTCGGAGAACGGTTAACGGCTTAACTGCAACTGAACAGGCGGGAGTTGTCAGTAGCACAGATTCCAGCTTGTTAGTTCACGACGCGCTGACTTCAATAC
>CATPBD010000130.1 GCA_955652265.1 uncultured Gemmatimonadaceae bacterium
AGCCTGACCGGTGTCCGTTGCAGCACGGGTTTCTTAATGAGCTAGGTGAATTGCAACCCCTGGAAGATCAACCGAGTAAGTCCGCGATCCTATAGGTACGTTGACGTAGCGTGTATAAGCGGCCGCTGGCGTTGTGGCGATCCAACGAATGCGGCGGTAAGTTCATCAGCCTCGCCGGTCGGCACACCGGCGGCCGACGCCAACAACCTCGAGACAAAACCCCGACCGTATGCTCCTCTCGCTGCGTCGCGACCTCCATCCCACACGGCCGCTCTCGCGGCGCGCCTGGTCCCTCGCGGCCGCGTTGATGGCGTTTTCGCCGTTCGGGATGCTCGTCGCCCAGACGAATACCTACACACTCCTCGGCGACGCGCGAAGCATCCAGCAGACATCAGGCGGCGTGTTGGTCCGCGCCGAGCATGGGAGCGTGCTAATCGAGTCGGTGACCGGCGTTGGCGCGCGCGTGCGTGTGCGCTTCGGCGACTCTGTGTCCACTCGGTTCCCCACGCCGCATTCGCTCGCCACGGGCGATGCACCCGTAACGCTCGGTCCGGCCACGGTGCGCGACGCGGGCGATACGGTCGTCGTCACCACCGCTGAGGGAATCGAGGTGCGCGCCCTGCGCCATCCCGTGCGGTTGGTCGTGCGCGATGCTGCCGGCCACGAATTGCTGCGCGATTCGTTCGGCGCCGGAACGTTCCGTGGCCGACTCGTCCACTATGTCTCCGACCGACCCGGCACCCGCTACTTCGCCCTAGGCGAGCAGCCGACCGGGTTCGCGCGCAACGGCGATGTGTTCCCCTTCTGGAACACCGATCGATTCGGCTACCAGCCGGGCGACATGCCGATCTACTCGTCGATGCCGTTCTACATCGGCGTCAGCGACGGCATCGCCCACGGCGTGCTCTACGACAACCCGTTCCGCGGCGAGATGGATTTCGCCAACCGGCTGCCGGGTTCCATTGGCTATGTAGCGGACGGAGGAATCGACGGCGGAGAGCTCCGCTACTACATCGTGCCCGGACCCGGACTCGACAGCGTACTCACTCGCTTCACACGGCTGACGGGACGGATGCCGCTCCCACCGCGCTGGGCGCTTGGCTACCAACAGAGCCGGTACAGCTACACGCCGGACTCGATGGTGATGAATGTCGCGACCGAGTTTCGCCGCCGCGACATCCCGGCAGACGTGTTGTACCTCGACATTCATTACATGAACGAGTACCGGGTCTTCACCTGGAGCCCGGTGGCGTTTCCGCAGCCGAAGCGTCTGCTCGACTCGCTCAGCGCCATGGGGTTCAAGGTTGTCACAATCGTCGACCCGGGCGTGAAAGTCGACAGCTCGTATCGCATCTATCAGGAAGGGCTCGCGCGGCACGCGTTCGTCACGACGCCGGACGGAGCGCCGGCCCTCGGCACAGTGTGGCCAGGCACAGCGGCGTATCCCGATTTCTCGCGCGCCGCCGTGCGCGCGTGGTGGGGTGACGCGCAGTCAGCGCTCACTAATGTCGGCGTGCGCGGAATCTGGAACGACATGAACGAGCCCGCATCGTTCAATGGCAAGACGCTCTCGGAGCTCGCGCAGTTCGACGGCGACGGACATCCGGGAACACACCTGGAATACCACAACCAGTACGGCACGCTCATGGCTCGCGCTTCGTTCGAAGGACTGCGACGACTGCGTCCCGACGCGCGGCCGTTTGTCGTGACGCGCGCGGCGTACCCGGGCGTGCAACGCTACTCGAGCATGTGGACAGGCGACAACAGCTCGAGCTGGCAGCACCTGCGCATCTCGCTGCCGATGATACTCTCGCTTGGCCTCACCGGTGAGCCGTTCGCGGGATCCGACATCGGCGGCTTCACTGGCACTCCCTCGGGTGAGCTGTACGCCCGCTGGCTGCAGTCGGCGGCGCTCGTGCCGTTCTTCCGCACGCACTCGGCGACTTTCGTTCCGCGTCGGGAGCCGTGGAGCTATGGCGCGACCTACGAGCGGGCGAACCGCGCCACGATCCGTCTTCGTTACCAGCTGCTGCCTGTGCTCTACACCGCCTTCTACCAGCACGCACAGAACGGCGCTCCGGTCGTACGCCCCCTCTTCTGGTCCGCGCTCTCGGACACCTCTGCTCTCGGCGTGAGCGATGAGTACATGCTCGGAGACCATCTGCTCGCCGCGCCGGTGCTCGACTCCGCCGCTGACGCGCGCGCCGTCTACCTGCCCGCCGGTCGCTGGTTTCGACTCGGTAGCGACAGCTCGTACGATGGTGGCGGCCGGCGCATCACGGTGTCGGCGCCCGAAGCGTTGCACGATGGCGGCGATACCACCGGACTACGCGGACTGCCAGTGTTCGCACGCGCCGGCGCGGTGATCCCGATGCAGGCGGTGCTGCCGCACGAGGACGCCCAGCGCCTCGACACACTCGCTCTTCACATCTGGCCCGGCACGGGGACGCGCGTGACGAGCATTCTTTACGAGGACGCGGGCGATGGTTACGCGTACGAGCGCGGGAGCTACCGCGTGACAACGTTCACCACCAGTTCCGGCGCCGGCGGCGCGCTCGACGTGGCGCTGTCGCGTGCAGGCACGTACCCCGGTGCACGTGTATTCACGGTTACGGTGCACGCGGTGCCGCGCCCCGCATCCGTGCAGGCGGATGGACGCTCCGTGCCGGTGCGTTACGACGCTGCGCGACGGACTGCATCGTTCGCGGTGGCGACAGACGTTCGCCGCATCACGGTGACGCCATGACGAGCCCCGCGGCGTACCGCACGCTGGAGATAGCGGGACTTGTCGTCGCCGTCGTGCTGCGCGGCGCGCCCGCCCAGGCCCAGTGGTCTCCTCCCGCATGGACGCGCGGCGCGACTTGCTACGAGATCTTCGTCCGCTCCTTCTACGACAGCAACGGCGACGGCATCGGCGACATTCCGGGCCTGATCGCGAAGCTCGATTACATCAATGATGGCGACCCACACAGCCAGCGCAGTCTCGGCGCGCGCTGTATCTGGCTGATGCCGGTGGCAGAGTCGCCGAGCTATCACGGTTACGATGTGACGGATTACTATCGCGTCGAGCGCGACTACGGAACGAACGAGGACTTCAAGCGCCTCGTCACGGAAGCGCACCGACGCGGCATCAAGGTGCTCGTCGACATGGTGCTGAACCACACATCGAGCGAGCACCCATGGTTCAAGGCAGCGCTCAACGACACCGCGTCGCCGTATCGTGCGTGGTACCGCTGGTCACGAACCAAGCCCGTGGAGAAAGGTTGGGGCAGCGAGGTCTGGCATCACTCGCCGGTGCGCGACGAGTACTACTACGGATTGTTCTGGAGTGGAATGCCGGACCTGAACTACATGTACCCGCCCGTCTTGGCGGAGGCAAAGAAGATCGCGCGATTCTGGCTGCAGGACATGGGGGCCGATGGATTTCGGCTCGACGCGGTGCCGTATCTTGTCGAGGAGAACGGCCAGCTGGCGAATACTGCCGGCACACACGCAGTGCTCCACGAATACGGAGCGTACGTCCGCTCAGTGAACCCGGATGCGTTTACGGTCGGGGAGGTGTCGTACAACAACGACATCCTGCTCAGCTATTATCCCGAGCAGCTCGACTCCTACTTTGCGTTCGAAGTGGCCGACAGCATCATCTCCGCTGTGCGTTCCGGATCGGCCAAGGGACTTCTGTCGCCGGTGCTTCGTCTCCAGGGAGACATCCCCATCAATCGCTGGTCACCCTTCCTGCGCAATCACGACCAGCCGCGCACGCGCACGGAGCTC
>CATPBD010000131.1 GCA_955652265.1 uncultured Gemmatimonadaceae bacterium
GAGGACACCCCCGCCCGACTGACCCGGGATGCAGCTAGTGACTGCGCCTACCGCTTAACGCCGGGTGTAGTTGCAGTGAGAGATGCACCAGCAGCCGGCCGCGCGATGACGGAAGGATTGCCGTCAGAGATGTACATGTTGCCCGACTGCTCGAGTTTGTTGATCATGGCTTCGATCGCGTTCCCGATCACCTGGATGCGCGGCGTCATGCCGGGGTTGAACGCCGGATCGTACGGACTCCGCATCGGGCCACCCGCGACCTCGAACACGACCGGCCAGTCGTAGCTCACTGTCTTGCCGCTCTTGGGATTCGTCCAGCTCCCCTTGCTCGCCAGCGCGCGGTTCTTCGGCCACAATCCCTGCGGCAACGCCATCGACCTGATCTTGTATCCGGGCACGGCTGAATCGATCGCCAGCGCATTGCGTGCGATCTGCTCCTGCACGAATGCGTCCGGATACTTATTCAGCTGAGCGTGCCACAACGTGTGATCGCAGAGCTCGAATCCGTTGTCGGCGAGCCACTTCACTTTCTGGAACCGCCAGTTCGATTTCTGTCCCTGAATTCCGCGGTCGCCGAAGAAGTTATGTCCGGCGGAGGCTCCTGAGAGAAGGCAAAACACTGCCTTGTTGTTCCAGTCGGGATGCGTCTTCCGGAAATCCAGCCAGATCCCTATGCCGCTCGTCGGATCGATTTCCAGCTTGCCGTTGTTGTTGATGTAGCGAAACTGTTCCGGCGATGCGTCGTCGAAGACGAAAACAACGGGTGACAGACCACGCGGCAGATTTAGTTTCTTGTCGAGCACATCAGACATGTTCACCGGGCGGTAACCGCGATCGTATAGGAGCTCGAGATCCTTTCTGAACTGGCCGCGCTCACGCGCGTAATCACCGTTGTGATCGGTGATCAGGTGATACTCGAGCACCATGATCCGTCCCATCTCATTGGGGACTCGATTGGGGTTTGGAGAGCCCGCTGTCGCTTGACTGGACGCGGCGGCAGCCGATCCACTGCTTCCTGAGGTGCCGGGCGAGGTATTTCCAGCTGCCGTATTGGCGGTGGAACCGGCGCCGTTCCCCTGCGTAGGGGAAATTGGACCCGCGACAACGCCCGCGGTGTCTGATGTTGGTGAGCGCTGGTCCGGTGCGGTCAGCACAGTGCTCGAGGCGGCATTATTACTGCTCGCGGCGGAAGCTGAATTTGCCCCGCCTTTGCAGGCGGCCGCGATGAGAATGATCAAGACGAGGATATAACGATTCATTTTTCCCAATTCTTGCTAGAGATAAAAACGAGACGGCGCGCAATCCAGCTCGGCCTGCTCGCAATGAGTATTCTAGCAGTTTACTTCACTGATGTCTGGCTGGGCACCTGCGGGTTCGACGGTTGCCCGACTGCGCGCGACATCCAGACATTCCAGCCCGATCAGGGCGGACGCATCCTCGATCGGTATAACCGCGTCATGGGACGGCTCGAGATCGTCAGAAGGGTCAATGTCCCGCTCCAGACTGTGCCGGAGTTCGTCCAGCAAGCTTTCATCGCGACGGAAGACAGACGCTTCTACCAGCACGGCGGTCTCGACTGGCGCGGATTCTTCCGCGCACTCGCCACCAACTTGAGAGCCGGCCGCACGCGGGAAGGATTCAGTACCATCACCATGCAGGTGGCGCGCAACACTTTCGCCGTCAGAAAGTATCCGGCGCGGTCGCTGCGACAGAAGCTCACGGAGCTCAGGCTCTCGCGGCTCATCGAGCACTCCCTCACCAAACAGCAGATCCTCGAGCTCTACTTCAACGTCATCTACATGGGCAACGGCGTTTACGGAATCGAGGCGGCGAGCAGAGACCTCTTCGGCCGCAACGTCAATCAGCTCAACATCGCCCAGGCCGCGATGCTGGCGGGGCTTCCAAAAGCGCCTTCCGCGTACACACCGAGGCGTCATCCCGATCGCGCCATCACTCGGCGCAATCTTGTTCTGAGTCTGATGGTACAGCAAGGGTACATCTCGGCCGGCAGGCTTGCGGGACTGCAGGCCCAACCGCTGCGAATTGCCCGCGATGAATTCAGGTCTACGGACCCGAACGATTCGTACGCACTCGATGCTGTGCGCGCGAAAGTTGATTCGATAATCCAGGGTGGGTCGTTGGACATCGTGGACCTCACCGTTCGAACGACACTCGACAAGAGCGCTCAGGTCGCGGCAGATCGCGCGGTCCGTCGCCAGGCGGCAGCGATCCAATCGGAGACCGGCCGTCGCGCGCAGATACAGGGAGCGATGGTGGCGCTAGACCCGCGCAATGGTGATATCCGCGCGATGAGTGGCGGGCGCCAGTACGAGCGCGGCACGTTCAATCGTGCTCTCCTCGCACACCGACAACCCGGCTCGGCGTTCAAGCCGTTCGTCTACGCGGCGGCCATGCAGCTTGGATATACGCCCTCATCTGAAGTGGATGATGATCCCATCGACGTCATTCGCGGGAGGGATGTCTGGTCGCCCGCAAACTACAATAACGATTACGCTGGCCGGATCACCTTCCGGAAAGCGCTGATCAACTCCGCGAATGCCGCGACGGTTCGTGTGAGCATCGCTGTCGGCATACCGCGGATCATCGCCACCGCAAAACAGAACGGGATAGTCAGTCCGCTCCCGGATGTCCCTTCACTCGCGATTGGTTCTGCCGAGGTCACACCGATAGAGCTCGTGACCGCGTACGCGCCGTTCGCCAATGGCGGATTCCGCGTAAAGCCACGACTTGTGCGCAGCATCGAGACCGGCGACGGAACGCAGCTTTGGGCTCAAGAGCAAGGAACGGGAACGCCGGCGATGGATCCGCGCGATGCCTATCAGGTGACGTCGATGCTGCAATCCGTCGTCGACTATGGAACCGGCAAGGCGCTGCGTGATTACGGAGTGACCGGATTGGTCGCCGGCAAAACAGGAACGACCAACAGCGGCACCGATGTCTGGTTCGTCGGCTACACACCGACGATCGTCGCCGGTTTCTGGTTCGGCTTCGACACTCCCGCGCCAATCTCGAGCGACGCGTCAGGCGGACGACTAGCCGCGCCGGCGTGGGCCGAGTTTTATCTGAATGGATGGAACGAGGCGGCGTCCCCGACAGCGTGGAATCCGCCGCCCGGGATGTCGATGCGAATCATCGATCCGACGACCGGATATCTCGCCACCGAATGGTGTCCGGTGAGAAGGAACGAGTACTACAAGCCCGGCACCGAGCCAACCATCCCGTGTCCCAACCACGGCCCGGACATGGGCGACGAGCAGAACCCGGACTCGAACGACTTTGCCAAGCGCATCAGCAAAGCGCTCGGCAAAATCTTCAAGTTCTGATCTTTGGCAACAGGCATCGCGCGCTGGGTCGTCGAGCGGGTTGGGACTTCGGCGACGACGGGCGCTTCCCCGCCCGCAAGCGGGCACCCGGAGCCCAAC
>CATPBD010000132.1 GCA_955652265.1 uncultured Gemmatimonadaceae bacterium
GCGCAGCGACCGCTCTCTCCAGTGCCTTGAACGGCGCGGTTCTGGTATCTCCGATAAGCGCTACCTCGATCGCACTGTTCACCTCCATGTCCGCGCAGCCCAGCAAGTGGCCGAAGGCGGTCGGGTATCTCGTCATCGGCTCGGCCAGCGATTCGAGCGTGAAGACCGCGCGGCGGCGGTATTCGGTGTCCTGCTGCAGCTCCGACAGATGGAGCAGCAGCTCGACGGCGAGCGAAGTCCCCGAAGGCGTTGCGTTGTCGGTCACATCGCGCGGTCGCGTGATGAGCTGTTCCGCATCCCTCGCGGTATCGAAGAAAGCACCGACAGCTTCATCCCAGAACCATTCGATCGTTGCGTGCGCGATTTCCACCGCGTGCTCGACCCAACGCTGGTCGAAGGTGAGCTCGTAGACTGCCAGAAATCCGAGGGCGACGGCGGCGTGATCCTCGAGAAAGCCGCCGATTCGCGTGACACCTTCCTTGTGCGAGCGCATCACTCGTCCCTTCCTGACCATCTCCCGCGCCAGGAACTCGGCGTTGCGAATTGCCAGCTCCCGGAAATCCTTCCTGTCGAAGACTCGGGCGGCGGTTGCGACTCCCCAGAGCATCAGTCCGTTCCAGGAGGCGAGAATCTTCTCGTCGCGCGCAGGCCAGGCTCGCTTGGCACGTGCTGCGTAAAGGATTCGCCTGGCGCGTGCCAGTACGGCGTCGAGCATCTCTTCGTCTACACCAGCGCGAACGGCCGCTGCGGTGTGATCCGTATGGACGAAGAGAATGTTGTTCCCCTCGAAATTCCCCTCGGGCGATACGCCGTAATAGGACTTGAAGACGCGGGAGTCGGCGCCGAGGAGCGAGTCGAGCTCGTCCTCGCTCCAGACATAGAATTTGCCCTCGTGTCCCTCGCTATCGGCGTCGAGCGAGGAATAAAAACCTCCGTCGGGCGAAGTCATCTCGCGCTCGACCCATTCCACGGTCTCGAGCGTCACCCGTCGCACTTCCTCGTCTTTGGTGGCCTGCCAGAGGTGGGCGCCAAGCCGAGCGAGGAGCGCGTTGTCGTAAAGCATTTTCTCGAAATGCGGGACGAGCCAGGCGGCATCGACTGCGTAGCGGGCAAATCCGCCGCCGATCTGATCGTAGATCCCACCGCGCGCCATCTTCAGGAACGAATTGGCAGCAATCTCGAGAGCGTGCGAAGTCCCAGTACGCTTCCAGTATCGTAACAGGAAGTCCAGAACCATCGTCGCCGGAAACTTTGGCGCGCTGCCGAAGCCGCCATTCCGCTCGTCGTACCGTTGCGCGAGCGAGCGGTACGCGATCTCCAGCATCTGTGGCGAGATTGTCCCGTCGCTCCGCGAACTCACCCGATTGGTTTCGTAGATCTGCTTCAGGTGATCCGCGGTCTCGGCGATGCCGGGGCGTCTCTTCTCGTAAGCCTCGCTCACCGACTCGAGAACCCGGCGGAACGAAGGGAGTCCGTGCCGATCGTCGGGCGGGAAGTAAGTGCCGCCGTAGAAGGGACTGCCGTCCGGCATCAGGAACATCGTCATCGGCCAGCCGCCGTGTCCCGTCATCGCCTGCACTGCCTGCATGTAGATGCCGTCGATGTCAGGGCGCTCTTCGCGATCGACTTTGATGTTGACGAATTTGTCGTTCATGAGGGTGGCGGTGTCTTCGTCCTCGAACGACTCGTGCGCCATGACGTGGCACCAATGGCAGGCCGCGTAGCCGATGCTGAGGAGGATCGGCTTGTCGTCTCGTTTTGCTCTCTCGAGCGCCTCAGACCCCCACGGATACCAGTCGACCGGATTGTCGGCGTGCTGGAGAAGGTACGGACTGGTTTCGGTGGATAGGCGGTTGGGCATAAATGGCGTACGCGCCCCGTTGGTCTCCTTACGTCGGGACGTTGCTCGCGCGAGACGCCTGGGTGTCTATGGACCAGTCGTCAGGCTGTTCCGTCTCGGCGAGGTGTGGGCGGTACATGATGACTTTCACGCGTTCCAACGTTATCAGCCCTCCGCCGACCATCTTGTCCAGCTCAGGAAGGATTTCCTGTATCTTTTCTTCCGTATCGACGCATTCAACGACGATGGGAAGATCCATTGACAATTCCAGAAATCTTGCGGTGTGGATGCGGCTGCTCGCGCCGAAGCTCATGATGCCGCGCGTGACGGTGGCGCCGGCGTTGTGACGTTTCCTGAGGAGCTGCACGATCGCCCAGTACAAGGGATCTCCCTCGTACTTGTCCCGTTCGCCGATGTGTATTCGCATCAGCACCCGCTCGCCCTTGAAGCCGTGCATGTGCCCTCCCTAGGCGCGAACCATCTGATGAAATTAGACGTGATTGCAAGTGAGTAGTCAACTGCCGCATGGAGAGGCGCGATGATTCTTTTCTTGATTGCGCTTGGCGGGGCGGCAGGGTCGCTCCTTCGCTACCTGGTTGGCGGAGCCATCCAGCGCTCGACCGCAAGCGGATTCCCGGTAGGTACGTTCTTCGTGAACGTCGCCGGCTGCTTTCTCATCGGCATCTTCGTGCGCTTCTTGCTCAACATGCAGACATCAGCCGAGCTGCGCGCACTGCTCGTCGTCGGATTCTGTGGGGGATTTACGACTTTTTCCACCTTCAGCTTCGAGACCGTCGGACTGATAGAGGGTGGAGAGTACGCTCGGGCTGCGACTTACATTGCGGGGAGCGTATTGCTATGCATCATAGCCACTTTTGCGGGGATGGCGGCAGTCGGCGCCATCGTGAGCGCGGGCAATGGCAGGTGATCCGGCCTGCTGGTCGCATCTCTATTACGAAGACGAGAACGCCAATGAGCCTCAGAGCATGACAAAATCAACTACCTCAGTCAAATCAACCGGCACGATCCCGTCAGATCTCGAGGACTTCCTCCGCAAGAACGACTCGCGAATCCACGACGAGCTATTCGAGTTCCTGCGCATTCCCAGTGTCAGCGCCAAATCGGACCACAACGCCGACACTCGGCGCGCTGCTGAGTGGGTGAAGAAATCGCTCGACAAAATCGGAGTCCCGGCGAAGATCTATCCGACCGCCGGCCATCCGGTCGTAGTCGGTGAGTGGCGAAAGGCGCCGGGGGCGCCCACAGTCCTCATCTACGGGCACTACGACGTCCAGCCGGCAGAACCGCTCGATCTATGGACGTCGCCACCGTTCGAGCCGACCGTGCGGGATGGAAAAA
>CATPBD010000133.1 GCA_955652265.1 uncultured Gemmatimonadaceae bacterium
AAAGACGTCGACGAAGCGCTCAAGGTAGAGAACGCGTCCCCCTATGGAAATGCGGCCTCGGTGTTTACTGAGAGCGGCGGTACCGCGCGCTACGTCATGGAGCACGCAAGCGCCGGAATGGTCGGCGTGAACGTCGGTGTTCCCGTTCCGCGCGAGCCGTTCTCCTTCGGCGGATGGAATGATTCCAAGTTCGGGGTCGGCGACATCACCGGGCGAGGTTCGATCGAATTCTGGACGCAGGCGAAGAAGATGACCACGAAATGGAATAAAGAAAGTGGAACCAACTGGATGTCTTGACGGCGTAAAGAGTTCGTTGCGGTGCGACGGTGAAACCAATTTGGAGGCTGTATGAGTGTTGATAGATCGGTGAGCTTTACAGGGATTGAGTTCGAGAACCCGTTTCTGCTTTCCTCGGCGCCGCCCACCGAGTCTGAATCCAACATCACTCGCGCCTTCGAGGCGGGATGGGGTGGTGTCGTAACGAAAACAATCGGCCTGCACCCAGTCGTGAATGTGTATGGCGCGAAGGCGAAGTTCATGCGCACCGGCGCCGACGACGCGAACGTCTCCATGAAGAAGAGGCCGGGAGCTGCGCTCCACTCATCGTGGAACTGGGAGCTGATCTCGGACAAGACTCTCGAGTGGTGGGCGCCACGGATTCGTCGCATCAAGGATGCGTTCCCGAACAAGGTACTGATTGCCTCAATCATGGCGGGTTCGGGCAATGATAAGGAGCTCAGACACTGGCAGGAGCTGGCCGAGACGGCGCAGGGCGAAGGCGCAGACGGCCTCGAGCTCAACTTCTCGTGTCCGCACATGGATCGCCGCGACATGGGATCCAACATCGGAAAAGATCAGGGTCTCTGCTCGGTGGTGACTGAGGCGGTGAAGGAAGTCGCGAAGGTTCCGGTGTGGTGCAAGCTCACGCCCGCAACCGCGGACATTGTCGTAGAGGCAGCCGCGTGCTTCCGCGGCGGTGCGGACGCGATCGTTTCGTCCAACACTTTCCCTTCCATCCCGCTCATTGACCCGGAGACGCTGGAGTTCGAGATCAACGTCGACGGTCTGGTGTCGAGCGGTGGGCTTGGCGGGCCGGCAATTCTTCCGCTGTCGCTGGCAAAGATGGCAAGTCTCACTGGCGCGTTTCCGGATCGTGCCTTCTCTGGCATCGGAGGCATCTCCGACTTCAACCAGGCGCTGTCGTATTTCCTCCTTGGCTGCGGCACGGTGCAGGTCTGCACCGCCGCAATGCTCGACCAGGCGGTTGGCCCAAATGTCATCAAGCGGCTTCTCTCGGGGCTGGACAAGTTTCTCGAAGAGCACGCAAAGGACGGCTGGAAGCGCGTCGAAGATTTCCGCGGCATTCGCCGCGATAGAATCGTTCTCCAGTCTGAAATCAGGCGCCCCGACTCGGCCGACTATCACTCCGGCTATGAAGGCGTCGAGGGCTACGCGTCGCCGCAGGCCGACGAAGTCGCGGTACGGGCTTAGCTCGTGACTATCGCATCCACTTCGCCGACCGTCGATCGCACCGCGCCGAGCAAAGGAGCGCGAAGAAAATCCGCGCGGCTCGAGATGCCGCCGTGCGATCACAAGCCCAGGCGCTACACCGGACCGTCACGCCAGGAAGTTCTCGCGATGCGGAAGAAGTACACGAATCCGGCAGTCTTCACACTGTACGGCGATCCGCTGCTCATCGTCGAGGGCTACATGCAATGGCTGTTCGACGAGACGGGTAAACGATACCTCGACATGTTTGCCGGCATCGTCACGGTGTCGTGCGGGCATTGTCATCCCAAGATCGTCGCCGCAATAGAGAAGCAGGTCGAAACCCTGCAGCATGCGACGACGATCTATCTCCACCCGAATCTTCCGTTGCTGGCGAAGAAGCTCGCCTCGAAGATGCCGAAGGGCCTCGACGTCACTTACTTCGTGAACGATGGCAGCGAGGCAAACGATCTCGCCGTGACAATGGCGCGGCTATACACGGGCAACACCGACGTCATCGCTTTGCGCAACGGGTATCACGGCGGATCGCCGACTGCGATGGGACTGACTTCGCATAACACCTGGAAGTACCCGGTGCCGGGCTCGATCGGAATCCACCATGCCGTGTCTCCCGATCCATATCGCAGTCAGTTCTCGGGGACACCGGAGGAGATCGCATCCAAAAGTGCAGAAGACATACTCGGCATCATCCGCTACTCGACACCGGGAAATATCGCGGCATTCATCGCCGAGCCCATTCAGGGGGTCGGAGGGGCGACGCACGGGGCGCGGAATTATCTGAGTGAGGCGTACAAGATCACGCGGGAGCACGGCGGACTCTGTATCGCCGATGAGGTTCAAACGGGTTTCGGCCGCACCGGGGATCATTACTGGGGCTTCGAGAATTTCGACGTCGTGCCCGACTTCGTCACGATGGCCAAAGGAATCGGCAATGGCGTGCCGATCGGCGCAGTCACCACGCGCATGGAGATCGCGCAGGCGCTTACGCAGCGGATTGACTTCAATACGTTCGGCGGCAATCCAGTTTGCATGGCGGCGGGTCTGGCGGTTCTCGACGTGATCGAGGAGGATGGCCTTCAAGAAAATTCACGCGTGCTGGGGAAGAGGCTCAAGGACGGATTCCGCCAGCTGATGAAGCACCACGAATTGATCGGCGACGTGCGCGGGATGGGACTGATGCTCGGCGTGGAGCTGGTCCGCGACAGAGGCACCAAGCAGCCGGCGAAGCAGGAGACTCTGGCGGTGCTCGAAGCCGCACGAGAGATGGGCGTGTAGATCTCGAAGGTCGCACTATACTTAAAAAAAAAACGGATCAAGCCCCCCATGTGCATCACCGCCGAAGACGCCGACTTCACGATTGACGTGCTCGATCGGGCATTCGGCTTGGTCAAGGGCTGATGGTAGTAAAGAAAACCAGGAAGCCGCCTGCTGCCAGCGGCAAGCGGCCAGCTTCCAGCTCACCAAGCGCCTCTGTGAAATTCGACACGATCGTAAAGGGTGGGAACGTCGTCACGCCCGCCGGGATCTTCACGGGTGACGTTGGAATCGCAGGGGAGAAGATTGCCGCGCTCGGCGTGAACCTCGACGCGGACAAATCGACAAACGTGATCGACGCGAAGGGGCACCACGTCATTCCCGGCGTTCTCGATGTGCACGTCCACCTCGAGCTGCCGTTCATGGGAGCGGTTTCCGCTGATGATTACCGGACAGGTACGAGAGCCGGCGCGCGCGGCGGCGTTACGACGCTGATCGACTTCGCGATTCCGTACGCCGGCGAGTCGCTCAATGACGCGGCCGACAACTGGATGAAGAAGGCGGAAGGCAAGTCGCTCATCGATTACACGTTCCACATCTGCATCACGCGCTGGAACGAGCACAAGGATCAGATCAAGGGAATGGTCGATCGCGGCTTCACGACCTTCAAGGAATTCATGATCTATGAGTCCGAAGGCTGGCAGTCGGATGATCGAGCGATGTTTGGCACCCTCGAGAAGATGAAGGAATATGGGACCATGCTCCTTGTACATGCG
>CATPBD010000134.1 GCA_955652265.1 uncultured Gemmatimonadaceae bacterium
GAGCATTGTAATCTGCGCTTCAGCAGGGAGGCGACCTTTCTTTGCTGCTGTGGCCAGGATCCCGTTTCCAATGGGTTTGGTGAGAATGATCTGATCGCCCGGTTTGGCGCCGGCGTTTGTGAGCAGAAAATCCGGATGAGCCTGGCCGGTGACGGCGAGTCCGTATTTCAGCTCGGTATCGATGACCGTGTGTCCCCCGACAATGAATGCTCCGGCCTCGTGCACTTTCTCCTGTCCCCCCGCGAGAATGAGAGTGAGTACATCGAGCGGAAGATCGTTTGTGGGAAATGCAACGATATTCAGCGCCGTGAGCGGCTGGCCGCCCATCGCGTAGACGTCGGAGAGAGCGTTGGCCGCGGCGATCTGACCGAAGTCGTACGGGTCGTCGACAATCGGCGCGAAAAAGTCCACTGTCTGAACGAGCGCGAGGTCGTCGGACACGCGGAAGACCCCGGCGTCATCGAAGGTCTCTCGACCGACGAGCAGGCGCGGATCGGATTTGATCGGGAGCGCGGCCAGCGCGCGGGATAGGTCACCCGGACCCATTTTGGAGGCTCAACCGGCGCACCGCGCGAATTCGGTGAGGCGAAAGATCTCTTCGCGGGTTTTCGAGGTGCTCATCTGCTCACAAGCGTTACTTCGAGGCCACGACGGCGATCGCGTCGATCTCGACCAGCGCGCCCCGCGGCAACGCCGGAACCTGCACGGTCGACCTCGCCGGCCGCGCCTTCCCAAGCCACCTGCCGTAGATCTCGTTGACGGTCGGAAAGTGAGAGAGGTCGTGCAAATAGACCGTTGTCTTTACGACCTCACCCCACGATACCCCGGCTGCGCGCAGCACTTCCTGCAGATTCTGCATCACGCGCTCCGTCTGCTCCACGATTCCGCCATCGACGATCTTTCCCTCAACCGGGTCGAGCGCGATCTGACCAGCTGTGAAAAGAAAACCGTTGGCCACGATTCCCTGCGAGTAAGGACCGATTGCTGACGGTGCCTTGTCGGTGCTTATCTGCTTCAGTGCCATTAAAAGCTCCAGTCGGGTGCCCGCGAAAAACTGGCAGAGTTCGCGTGAAGCGCGAATGTTACTCCCTAGGCGGCTTGAAAGGCCAGACCGAAAACTCGTTCAGTGTTGGCGGCCGTCTTCCGCCCGAGCTCCTTCGAATCGTCGCCGCGAATGGAGGCGACCTTCGCAAGAGTATGCGCGACCCATGCCGGCTCGTTCCGTTTGCCACGGTAAGGCACGGGGGCGAGGTACGGGGAATCGGACTCGACCAGAAGACGATCGTGCGGCACCAGCCTGAGGAGGTCGTCGTCCGTCCACTTGTTGAAGGTGACGATGCCGCTGAACGACACATACCAGCCGGCGTTGATCGCGTATTCTGCCAGCGAGTGCGTGCCGGTGTAGCAGTGCAAAACGCCGACAACACCAGCAGCTCGTGCTTCACCTATGATCGCGCGCGTGTCGTCCTCCGCATCACGAGTGTGAACGATTACCGGACGGCTCGTTTCAGCAGCCAAGGCAACTTGTGCGGAGAAGGCCGCGCGCTGGGCCTCGCGAGGAGAGTTGTCGTAGTGGTAGTCGAGGCCACACTCGCCTACCGCGATGGCGCCGGCGCGAAGAAACGCGCGGAGCTTCGGTATGTCCCGCTCCGCGTCAAACGCTGCCGCGTCGTGGGGGTGAATGCCTGCCGTCGCGAAAACGAAGCCCACGTTTTCGGCAGCGCATTCAGCCGCGATCGTGGCGGCTTCGATGGACTCGCCGATGCAGACGATCGCGGCCGCGCCCGCATCGCGGGCGCGGGAGATTACCGCGTCGCGGTCGCCGGCGAACGCCGCGTCCGCGAGGTGGGCGTGGCTGTCGATGAAGATTGACGCGCGCCCGTCGTGCGAGGCCATTTGCGTTCGATCCAGAGGAGAACCGGCGCTGCTACATAAATCGAGCTGAACGTGCCGGTGACGATTCCGAAGGCCATCACCCAGGCGAAGGGCCGGATCACTTCTCCGGCGAAGATGAGCAGGGCGAGCGTCGCCGCGAATGCCGTGGCGTGTGTCAGGACGGACCGGGGCAGCGTTTCGTTGATCGACCGGTTCAGAGTCTCATAGAGGGTTTCCTTTCTTCCCTTCCTCAGATTCTCCCTCACACGATCAAAGATGATGATCGTGTCGTTGAGCGAATATCCCAGCACGGTAAGAAGCCCCGCCACGACCGTCAGCGAAATCTCGAGGTGCATCAGCTTGAGAAACGCGATGGTGGTGAAGACGTCGTGACTCGTCGCGATGACCGCTGCAGTGGCGAACCGCCACTCGAACCGGATCGACAGGTAAATAAGCGTGATGAGGAACGAAAGCAGTATGGCGGTGATCGCTCCCCGGCGAAGCTCACTGCCCACGCGCGGACCGACAGCTTCCGTCCGTATAACCTTGAGGCTATTCTCGCCGAACTTCCGCTTCAGCACTTGCTCGATCCGCACCGCGATGCTCTCGGCGCCGCTTGCCTGCGCGGCGACTGCTTCCGCATTCTGCGCGCGGACGGTGAAGTCTCGATTCGTGCCGAACTGCTGGATCTCGGCGCCCTGAATTCCGCCCTGATCGAGCGTTGCGCGAATCGCAGCGACGTCGGGTTGCTGGGTGAACTCGATGCTGAGGTTCGGCCGCTTGACCGCGAGCGATCCGAGACCGAGAACTATGAAGGCGATGGTGATGGCCGCCATGACCTTCCACCAGCGGATGAAATCGTAGTTGGTGTCGTGAAGAATTCGAAGCATCAA